>NZ_JADEWC010000008.1 GCF_015207825.1 Cyanobacterium stanieri LEGE 03274 | reverse complement strand
GTTTGTTGTTGTAGGGTGGGGGCTAGGTCAGTTATGGATGTGTTGGGGGATATTTGTTCTCTTTCTAAGCGCACCTGTAGCCCTAACATGGGGTCTTCTCCTTCTGCCATCAAAAATTGTATTTTTACTAGATCTTCCCCTTTTATGAGGGTTTCTAGGATGGTGAGGATACTTTTTAGGTAGGGATGGTTCTTATCTTTGTACCATTTTTGTTCTACTATGGCAGGTTTATCAAAACCAAGGTGTAATATCATGGTGGGTTGGCTAAAAAGGGCGATCGCCACGGGTCTTGTTTCTTCTTGGGAGACAAAATTATGGTCACGGATGAGATGACGCAGTTTTTCTAGTTTTTGGTAACGGGCGCTCGGAGATTGACTGTTTTTCCAAGTGATGGCAATGGTACAGAGAAAAGTTTGTAACAACATATGTCCTAACTTTTCGGCCTTGGTGTTGAGATAATTGGAGTTATAGTCATTGGCTTCGATGAACAAGGGTAAACGTTCCACAATATCAATGCCGTAACCCTTCAACCCGGCAATTTTACGAGGATTATTAGTGATCAGACGAATATTTTTAATGCCCAAATCGTTAAGAATTTGAGCGCCCATACCATAGTCCCTCAAATCAGGGGGAAAACCTAATTTTTCGTTAGCCTCCACGGTATCAAAACCCATATCTTGGAGGGTATAGGCTTTTAATTTATTGACTAAACCAATGCCCCGGCCTTCTTGTCGCAGATATACCACTACCCCTAACCCTGCATTTTCGATCATCTTTAAAGCCGCTTGGAGTTGCATCCGACAATCACAACGTAAAGAACCTAAAGCATCCCCTGTTAAGCATTCCGAGTGCATCCGCACCATTACAGGTTGATCCTTAAACTGGTCAATATTACCCTTAACAATGGCTAAATGTTCGGTTTTATCAAGGGCATTACCATAGGCATAAATTTGAAAATCCCCGAACTGACTAGGGAAATTACATACAGTTTCTCGATATACAAAACGATCATGTTTGAGGCGATAACTAATTAAATCAGCAATACTGATCAGCTTTAAATTATGTTTTTGGGCATATTGATATAATTCTGGTAAACGAGACATACTACCATCGGGGTTTTGGATTTCGCAGATTACCCCCGCAGGATATAATCCCCCTAAACGGGCTAAATCAACGGCGGCTTCTGTGTGTCCTGCCCTTTTGAGGACACCACCTTGGCGCGATCGCAACGGAAAAATATGCCCAGGTCTTCCCAAATCTTCAGGGCTAGTGGTAGGATTTATAGCAATTTGAATAGTCTTGGCGCGATCTTCGGCCGAAATTCCCGTAGTCACTCCCAAATGTTTTGCCCCATCAATACTCACCGTAAAAGCCGTTTGATTACTATCGGTGTTATTGGTTACCATGAGGGGTAAATCTAACTCGTCAAGGCGCTCTCCTGTCATGGCTAAACAAATTAAACCCCTGGCCTCCACCGCCATAAAATTAATCATATCGGGGGTAGCAAACTGAGCCGCACAAATTAAATCCCCTTCATTTTCTCTATTTTCGTCATCAACAACTACAATACAGCGCCCTGCCTTAATATCAGCAATGGCTTCTTCTATGGTATCAAAGGTAATATTTTCCGTGGTCACAACAGCTTTTTTCCTGATTATTCTTAAATTCTATTTTAATGAGATTTTGTGTCAACTTGCACCCTTACCCCTCATCTAGTCAACTTCTAACCAATAAATAGATCAAGCAGGAAAGACAAAAATGATATATGATGCTGTTAAATATAAAAAACAAAAGTTAGTCTTTCAATCCTCAAACAACAGTGGATTAAAAGTTAACATGATATAATTTTAGAGATTTTAACCCAATATACTGAGCAATGGCATCAACACGAGCAAAAATAGCAGTGGACGCAATGGGCGGAGACAGAGGACCTGGAGTAATTGTCGCTGGGGCAATCAGGGCTGCCGCAGAATTAGACATTGACGTTCTCTTAGTCGGAGATCCTCAAATTATTGAAGCTGAACTGGCAAACCATGATGGAGCTAATATTCAAAATATTGAAATAGTACCCTCAGAAGGTGTTGTTTCCATGGACGAAGGAGCTTTAACAGGGGTTCGTCGTAAACCCAAAGCGTCTATTAATGTTGCCATGAAATTGGTTAAGGAAAAACGGGCTCAGGGAGTAGTTTCCGCAGGACATTCGGGAGCTGCCATGGCTGCTGCTTCCCTTTCTTTGGGTCGAATTAAAGGTATAGATCGCCCTGCCATTGGGGCTGTATTCCCTACCATGTATGCTAATAAATCAGTCATTGTTTTGGATGTGGGCGCTAATGTGGATTGTAAGCCTAAATACTTAGAACAATTTGCCGTCATGGGAACTATTTATAGTAAGTATGTATTGGAAGTAGAAGAACCCAAGGTAGGATTGGTAAATATTGGGGAGGAGGCCACCAAAGGAAATGAATTGGCAAAGGAAACCCATAAACTTTTGAGTAATAATCCTGCTATTCCTTTTTTGGGTAATGCTGAAGGTAGGGATGTGTTATCGGGGGATTTTGATGTTATCGTCTGTGATGGTTTTGTGGGTAATGTTTTACTAAAGTTTGCTGAGGCAGTGGGTGAAATTATGTTACAAATCGTCAAAGAGGAGTTACCTTTTGGGGTTAGGGGTAAAGTTGGTTCTGCTATCCTCAAGCCCAATCTAAGAAGAATTAAACAAAGAATTGATCATGCTGAACATGGGGGAGCTTTATTGTTAGGTGTTCCTGCGGTGTGTATTATTAGTCATGGTAGCTCTCAAGCTCCTTCTATTTTTAATGCCATCAGAGTAGCCAAAGAAGCTATCGATCATCAAATCGTCGATCGCATTCAGCACTATCAAACAGGTGGCTCGTTGGCACAAGGGGACAATTTAGTATCAGAAGTTAAATAATAATCAATAAGGAGATTAAGTCATTGCAATCGGTTAAGGAATCGGCCAGAGATGCCCACAATGGAATCACAGTTATTGGTAGTGGTTCAGCCATTGCTACTCAAGTAATTAGTAATGATGATTTGAGTCAGATAGTCGATACCTCCGATGACTGGATTAGCTCTCGTACGGGTATCAAAAAGCGTCACATTGCCACTTCTACTAGCCTTAGTGAGTTGGCAGCCCAAGCGGGGCTAAGGGCGATCGCCCATAGCGGTTTAACCCCCCTAGATATTGATTTAATCATTCTCGCAACCTCAACCCCCGATGATTTGTTTGGTAGTGCCGCGCAGGTACAAAGTATTATCGGGGCAACTAGGGCAGTGGCCTTTGATTTAACGGCCGCTTGTTCGGGTTTTGTCTTTTCTTTGGTGACGGCTTCTCAGTTTATTCGTAATGGGGTATATAGAAATGTCCTCGTTATTGGAGCTGATTTTCTTTCCCGTTGGGTGGATTGGGGCGATCGTACTACTTGTGTATTATTCGGCGACGGTGCAGGGGCGGTGGTATGTCAGGGTAACTCAGAAAAAGATAATCTCCTAGGTTTTGAGATGTGTAGTAATGGGGCCTTAAATAACACCCTCAATCTCTCCTATCAAGGAAATTTGGAGAACATTGGCGAAGATAAACAAATTAATAACGGTGGTTTTAGTAATATCACCATGAATGGTAGGGAAGTATATCGTTTTGCGGTGAATAAAGTACCTGAAGTCATTGAAAAAGCCTTATTTAGAGCTCATTTGACCACCGATGATGTTGATTGGTTAATTCTTCATCAAGCTAATAAAAGAATTATTGATGCGGTAGCTAGTCGCTTAAAAATACCCGAACAAAAAGTTATTACTAATCTCCACAACTACGGCAATACTTCTGCGGCCTCTATTCCCCTTGCCCTTGATGAAGCCTTGAAGGAGGGTAAAATTAAATCGGGAGATGTTATAGCGGTGTCTGGTTTTGGTGCTGGGCTCAGTTGGGGCGCTTCTATTTTCCGTTGGGGGCGTTAATATATATTAACTTGAGTTAGGGATAATATTTTTGAGGGTTTAGGGGAAGAAAATTAATGAGTTGGGCTATTTCTTTTTTTCCCTATTTTTTGCTTAATCAATTATTGCTGTTTTTTGTATAATAAAATAGTTCTCAACTAACTATCTTATAGCTCGATGAAAAATGAGCTTACCTTAATCATATCCTACCGACAAAGACAACTAGGATTTTATTCTTTTTATAACTGGTTTACGTCACTTCATTTTGGACTAAAAAACATAGTCAAAATAATTTTTATTGAAAGTGATACACAACCCACTTTAGCTATTCAAGAAAAAATAGAAAAAATAGGTGCTAGTTACTTTTTTGTTCAAAATAATGGTGTTTTTCATAAAACAGCCCTTCTTAATCATGGTCTTAACTTAGTTGATACTAAATATCTGATGGCTTATGATATTGACTTAATTCCCCATAACAATAGCCTTTTTACCCATTTAGAAATAGCTAAAAAATCATCTTTTTTCTTAGTAACTGGTTATCGTTTAATGGTACAACAACCATTGGTTGATAATAAAAATGACCTTAATTTTATTGTAGAACAAAGTGCGATCGCCCCTGAAGACCAACCAAGTGCCCTCAAAAAACATCTTACCAGCCACGAGAGATTTGGAGTTTTGCCCCTATTTCGTACCGAAGAATTACAGAAAATAGGGGGTTGGGATGAAAACTTTATCGGTTGGGGGGGAGAAGATCAAGATATTATACAAAGATATTGTAATGAAGGTTATCACCTTTGTCGAGTGCCAGACCTAGTTTATTTACACCTCAACCATCACCACAATCCCGATTGGTATTCTCCCGACATTGTTAACAAAAATAGAGAATACTATTATCGTAAATATAAAAATAATGACTCCTAGCCTTGAAATATTAATACCTCTAAAAAAAAGAAAAAGCATTAACAAAACAATCCTTAGTTTACTAGAAATAAAACAAATAAACCTTATAACTATTTTATCAGGAGACAAAAAATCAATAATTGAACCTAAAATTGCCCATAATTCAAAAATAAGAATAATTAACCTTAGTCAATACCCATTTTGCAAAACATTTTACTTAAACCACGGCATAAAAAATAGTCCCAGTGACATTCTCCTTATCTCCGATGCCGATATTATTTGGAATCAAAACACCATCACAAATATCTATCAAACCATTAACAATAATCTCGATTCCCCCCTCATTGTCCATATTCAAGAAGTACAAGAAACCAACAACCATACTAACGCTCTCAAACGCCCCCGCCTCACACCCGTTATTAACAAAACCATTGATAAAATTCAGATCGACATAATTACAGAATTATCAACCTCAAAACGTTCAGGGTGTGGTTTAATCTGTGCCACAAAAAATAACTTACTATCCTTAGGGGGGTATAACGAACACTTGAGGGGATGGGGATGGGAAGATCAAGACTTATTAATTAGAGCTAATATCTTAGGATATGAGGTAAAATCCATGGGGGCAGTGTTACATCAAAGCCATGGAGATGAGATCAGAAACCCTTCTCAAGAATCTCCTATATTCACCCGTAATCGTAACATAGCTATTTCCAATCAGATGATTTTAGCTTATCAGTTGCATGGTAGCTTACGACAAGAGATTGTTACCTTACCCCAACATATAACTATTACAGGATTTGATCAGCGTATCTGAAACCCTTATGAAATAAAGTGAGACAAATTCTTGGTATTACTTGGAAATTTATTCCACTCTTTTCCATTGTCGCTCCTTATTCCCCAATCAAACAAAAAGGCATTTTTATCAAACCCAATCCCAAATTATTCAACGGTAATGATATGATGTTAAGAATATTTAAATTAGGGTAGAAAGTAACTTCGCCTCTAAGGAAAAATCTAGCTTTGTTCAGGCTAGAATTTTTTATTTTTTGATTACTCAACTTTACCAAAAAGAGAACGTGACTATAACAGAAACTCCCCTTCCCTCCAAGCAAGACCAAACTAATAATAATTCTTCTAGTAACGATACAACCAAACGTCAAATGATTCTGATTATTGATTTCGGTTCGCAATATTCTGAATTGATTGCCCGTCGCATCCGAGAAACAGAAGTTTACTCCGAGGTAATCTCCTATCGCACCAGCGCTGAAAAACTAAGAGAACTTAACCCCAAGGGTATCATCTTATCGGGTGGTCCTAACTCTGTATATGATGAATATGCGCCCCAATGTGATCCTGAAATATGGAGTCTTGGCATTCCTGTTTTGGGGGTATGTTATGGTATGCAACTGATGGTGAAACAGTTGGGAGGTGGCGTTGAAAGGGCAAAACGAGGCGAATATGGTAAGGCTTCTTTGTTTATTGATGATCCCACGGATTTATTAACTAATGTGGAAAATGGTTCTACCATGTGGATGAGCCACGGTGATTCTTGTACCGAGTTACCCGAAGGTTTTTCCATCCTCGCCCATACTGATAATACCCCTTGTGCGGCGATCGCTGAGCATCAAAAAAAATTATTTGGGGTTCAGTTTCATCCTGAAGTAATCCATTCTGAATATGGTTCGGCTCTCATTCGTAACTTTGTCTATCATATCTGCGGTTGTGAACCTACTTGGACGACTCAAACCTTCTTGGAACAATCCATTGCGGAGATTAGGGAAACCGTTGGAGATAAAAGAGTTTTATTGGCTCTTTCGGGGGGTGTGGATTCTTCTACCCTTGCTTTTTTACTCCATGAAGCCATCGGTGATCAATTGACTTGTATGTTTATTGATCAAGGTTTTATGCGTAAGGGTGAGCCTGAAAGATTGGTGGAGTTGTTTAATAATCAGTTTCATATTAACGTGGAATATGTGAATGGGCGCGATCGCTTCTTAGCCCAAATCGAAGGAGTGACAGACCCTGAAGAAAAACGCCGCAAAATCGGTCATGAATTTATTAGGGTATTTGAGGAAGAATCCACCCGTTTAGGGCCTTTTGATTATCTTGCCCAAGGTACACTCTATCCTGATGTTATCGAATCTGCTGATACTAACGTTGATCCCAAAACTGGGGAAAGGGTAGCCGTCAAAATTAAGAGTCATCACAATGTGGGTGGTTTACCCAAAAATCTCCGTTTTAAATTAGTCGAGCCCCTCCGCAAACTATTTAAAGATGAGGTGCGTAAAGTGGGAAGGGCGATCGGTTTACCAGAAGAAATCGTTTCCCGTCATCCTTTTCCCGGCCCAGGTTTAGCTATCCGTATCTTAGGGGAAGTTAGCTCCGAAAAACTCAATATCCTTCGGGATGCTGATTTTGTAGTGAGGGATGAAATCAAAAAAGCCGGAATGTATCATGACTTTTGGCAGGCATTTGCCGTACTTTTACCCGTAAAAAGTGTGGGGGTAATGGGTGACAAGCGCACCTATGCCTATCCTATTGTTTTAAGGTTGATTACCAGTGAAGACGGCATGACAGCCGACTGGGCAAGACCTCCCTATGACTTACTAGAAACCATCTCCAACCGCATTGTTAATGAGGTGAAAGGGGTTAACCGAGTGGTTTATGATATTACTTCTAAACCGCCCGGGACTATCGAATGGGAATAATTACAATGGACAATTGACAATTATTACTCCACTTACAAAAATAAGGGCAAGGTAAAAATCCTCTGCCCTTTTTTGTTCTAATCCCATAATTAACTGAAATATTTATCAGCTTAAAGGGGTGCTACTTCGATGGAAACTTCAGCGATTACTTCAGCGTGTAATTTGATTTGAGCTTTGTAAGTACCAATTCTCTTGATTTCGGGTAATTCAATGGCTTGACGTTCTACATCTAAACCTGCATTAGCTTTGATTACTTCTACTACATCTTGGGTGGTAACAGTACCGAAAATTGCTTGATCTTCCCCTAATTGCTTACGAATAACAAAGTTATTGATGGTTTGTAAAGCAGTTTTGCGGGATTTTGCATCTTCGAGAAGGGCGGCTAAACGCTCGGCTTCTTTGGCTCTTCTTTGTTCTACTTGACGTAATACCCCTGCGGTGGCAAATACTCCGAAGCCCTGAGGTACTAGGTAGTTACGGGCATAACCGGGGGCTACATCTACAACATCTCCTCTTTTGCCTAATTTTGTTACGTCTTTGTTTAAGACTACCTGTAATCTTTTTGCCATATAACCTCTTTATAGTTTATGAAATTCTTATAGTTAGCATATTTAGTCACAAATTACAATTATACAGTAATTTTCCAAACCATGGGAATGAATTGTTTTTGTGATGGCAGGATAAGGGCTAGGGGGATTAATTTTAATTGTGGCGTTGGTTCATTAAGGTATGATTTTTAGTTTAGTTTGGCAATAGGGAATGGGCAATGGGCAATAGTAATAATAGTATAGTTTTAATACTATACATTTACTGTAATTTAATAATGTTCGATACTCAAAATCAGCAATGCCAGAAAATATATCATCCCTCGCCTTGTAATTCATTGCAAGGCTAACAGTTTATCGTTCAATAAATTGAACTAAAATAACCTAAGTTCGGGATAAAATTTATAGTCTTGTAAAGGCGTGAATAATTGATAATTGACAATTGACAATTGACAATGAATAATTGAACTATTTTACTCTTACTCCCCATCTCCCATACTCCCCATCTCCTGCAACCTGTACTGATGTACCATGCTACGACTCCCTTTTTTCATTTAAACCCCAATTATTTAATGATGGTTTTTTGGTTAAGATAGGAGAGGTATTACTATTTAATGATCTTTGCTGAATGTCGATCGCACCTATTTACGGAAATCTACAGGGAATAAAACCAAATCAACTCAAGCAATTACAAAGATTATACCAACAAAGGATCAGGAGCGATCGCCTGACAACCCCAGAATTTGCGGAAAGAATAGCCTCCATAAGTAGTGACCTCAAACAGCCTGTATGTGTCTATCTAAATCGCCGTGGACAGGTGATCAGGGTAGGGGTTGGTAGCCCCCGTCAAACGCAAATCCCCCCCCTAGAATTACCTCGTTATGGGGCGCAGAGACTATCGGGCATCCGTTGCCTAAGCACATCCATCAAACCCATTCCTCCTAGTCAGGCGAGTTTAACGGCCATGGCAAGACAAAGGTTAGACGCTCTTTTAGTGTTAACTTTGACTGGGCAAGGAATACAAAGGAAAGGGGGTGGAGCATCGGGATTTATTAAAGATGCCTATGTAGCGCACCTTACCCCTGCCCAAGACACCCTTAACTATTGGGAAGTTTCTCCTGCTCAAGATATAGAGGCGATCGCCGAGCAAGACTTTTTAACCCTCGTGGATGGTTTGGAGGAGGAATTTAGCCGAGAGTTTGTCGCCCAAAAAGTAGAAGATTCCCAAGAAAGAGTAGTGTTAGTGGGTTTAATGACTGATAATCTCACTCCTCAAAAATTTGATGATAGTTTGCAAGAGTTGCAAAGACTCGTAGAAAGTGCTGGGGGAAAAGTGTTGGCTACCCTAGAACAAAAAAGAAGTCAACCCCACCCCCAAACCGTGGTAGGGGCAGGAAAAGTAGAAGAAATTGCCCTACAAGTGCAGAGTATGGGAGCGAATTTAGTTGCCTTTGACCGAGATTTATCCCCCTCCCAAGCCCGAAACCTCGAAACCCAATTCGGAGTAAAAGTAGTCGATCGCACCGAGGTAATATTAGATATATTTGCTCAAAGGGCGCAGTCACGGGCAGGAAAATTGCAGGTAGAACTTGCCCAACTAGAGTATATGTTACCCCGTCTCAAAGGTAGGGGAAGGGCGATGTCTCGTTTGGGCGGTGGTATCGGTACAAGGGGGCCCGGGGAAACCAAATTAGAAACCGAAAGACGTGCTATTCAAAAACGCATTACCCGTCTGCAACAAGAAGTTAATCAACTGCAAAGCCACCGCTCCCGTATGCGTCAACAAAGACAACATCAAGAAATACCCACCGTGGCGATCGTCGGTTATACCAATGCAGGAAAATCAACCCTCATAAATGCCCTCACTAACGCCCAAGTATATACCGCCGATCAACTTTTTGCTACCCTTGACCCCACCACCCGAAGATTAACCATTACAGAACAACACACAGGAAAATCAAGCACCATCCTTCTCACTGATACCGTGGGTTTTATCCACGAATTACCCCCTTCCTTAGTAGATTCCTTCCGCGCCACCCTAGAAGAAGTTACCGAAGCCGATGCCCTTCTCCATGTGGTGGATTTATCCCATCCTGCTTGGCAAAGTCATATCGAATCAGTCAAAAATATCTTAGCAGATATGCCCTTGGCCCCTGCAGAAGAATTAATTGCCTTTAATAAAATTGATCAAGCTGATATTGAACATTTAGAGTTAGCCAAAGAAACATATCCCCAAGCAGTTTTTATTTCCGCTAGTGAGCGTATTGGGTTTGATAACTTACGCTCCCGATTAATGGCTCATTGATGAATAATTGATAATTGAGAATGGATAATATAAAGCTGTGCTGAAAAAGCAGGTTTCCAATCCTGTACTTTAGATAAATATAAAAAAACTATTCTACGGGGGGATATTCAAGGGAAACCTTACCCAGATAGCCCTTGCGAAAATCCTGTAAAATCTGACGGGCTACCCTTTCTTGATCATTTTGATACTTCATTTGAGCCAATTTAATAATAAATTCTTCCCCAGTCAAATCTAAAGCATCCAAACCATAACGCTCTTTTAACACATTTTCTGTGCCAAGATTTACCAATAAATCCACAAACTGTTGGGCAACTTCCTGATTATTATAAGCCGCTTCCCCAATATCTTCACAAATAGCCAACTTTAGAGCATCTTCTTGGTTTTCTAACTTGAGAGGAATAATCCCGGGGGCATCAAGTAATTCTATATCCTTAGAAATTCTTACCCATTGTAACTGTCTTGTTACCCCTGCTTTTCTGGCACTAGCGACAATTTTACGATTGAGCAGACGATTAATAAGGGCAGATTTACCCACATTGGGAAAACCAATCACCACTGCGCGCACGGGGCGGGGCAACATACCTCTACTTTTACGCCTTGCATTAACATCCGTGCCACAACCTTGGGAGGCTTTGTTAATGGCTTTTACCCCTTTTCCATCTTTAGCATTGGTGAAAAAAGGAGTTTCCCCTTGATTTTTAAACCATTCTTGCCATTCTTGTTTAATCACGTTACTAATCATATCTTCTCGATTGAGGATTAATAACCGTGGTTTATCTCCAATCCATTCTTTTACTTGGGGATGATGGGAGGCAAGGGGAATACGGGCATCCCGCACTTCTAAGACAACATCTACTCGTTTTAGTTGTTCTTTGAGTTGTCTTTCTGCTTTACTGATGTGTCCTGGATACCATTGAATTAGTGTCATAACATTTTGTTAGCTGGAAGTTACTATTTTCCGATGAATAAAGTTAGAGTTATCCAAACTAAAATTTTTTAAACTTATAAGAGTAAATTATTATATCTCATTTTGTCCATTCACTTTGACCCTTATTGAACTTGAATTCGAGATAAGGTAATCTGCAACTTACTATACTGATAACTATTTTCCTCCGTTGAGGTGATAAAGCAATTAACAATTGAGAATGAAGAACTTTGTTCCCCGTTCCCTGTTCCCTAATAAGTATATTATTGAAACAGGATTTAGTATAAAATATCGATATTGCTAATTTGTAAGTGATTAAGCGGACTTGATATTAAAGATATAATTTATCTCAAATTTATTTAAAAAGACTGTATTATGGCAAGAAAACCAGATGAATATACTGTCCATCTTTTAATGAGTAGTGGACACAGAGAAGAAGTGAGGTTTAATACGATACAAGAATTTCAGAAGTGGTACAGTGGAGAGTTAGTACCAAAATCAGCATCTAGGGATTTTATTAATGTACCTATTAAGAATATTCAGGGAGAATATATGGTGCTTCGGCCTTCCGAGGTGGTAGGCATAAGAGTTGAACCAGTGTTTTTTGGTAGTGTCGATCGCAACTTTGCCGAATAAAAAAACACTAACCAAGTATTATGATTCAACCCTTAACAGATAAATAGATTAGGAGCATTTAAATTTATTAAGATCGATTCCTGCTTCCCTAGCCATTTGACCAACACTTTTCGTGTCTAGGGTTTTAATGGCTTTGGTAGAAAGACGTAATCTAACAAAACTATTGCCCTCTGCCCACCAAATTCTTTTATCTTGTAAGTTAACATGCTGTAGTCTTTTGGTACGACGATGGGAGTGAGAAATGGCAAAACCATTATTTGCTCTTCTTCCTGTCAGTTGACATACACGAGCCATGAATTTATCTCCTATATATAATTATTCTAAAATTTAATCTGCGATCTTTAATTGTACCTTTATAATTGACCGTTGACAACAGCAACCATTGACAAGGGAAAATGCACCATGGACAATAGTGTAAGAGGTAAAGGGGAAAACCCAATGGGGTGATAAGATGATCTTTCGTTTTAACTATTCATTATTAATTGTTAACTATTCATGTCAGAAAAAGAAGGAAAATTATTTGTTATCACTGGGCCTAGTGGAGTAGGTAAAGGAACTTTGGTGCGATCGCTCCTTAAAAGTCATCCCCAATTATTTGTGTCTATTTCCGCCACCACAAGAAAACCACGCCAGGGAGAAAAAGAAGGAAAAGATTATTATTTCTTGAGCCAAGAACAATTTAAGTCCATGATAGAGGAAGATAATTTATTGGAATGGGCTACCTATGCGGGTAATTATTACGGCACTCCGAAACAACCCGTCCTCGAAAAGATTAATCAGGGTAAAACTATTATTTTAGAAATTGAACTTTTAGGGGCAAGACAGGTAAAAGAAAACCTTCCCCAATCAGAATTAATCTTTATTTTACCCCCATCAGAACAGGAATTAGAGAGGAGATTACGCAACAGGGGCAGTGATTCCCCCGAAGCCATTAGCAAACGTTTACAACGGGCCAAAGAAGAAATTCTTGCCCAAGATGAATTTGATCATAAAATCGTTAATGATCAGTTAGAAAGGGCGATCGTCCAATTACAACAAATCATCATTTAACGGACAAAATCTTTCCATCACAAAAGACAAAATCATGATATTCTTATGTGGGTTTATTAGGATACCGTTCTAGTAAAAAATATTGTTGACGAAAATAGACAAAAAGTTAATGGAAAAAACCGCCTCCCCAGAAACTAACCCCCAAGAAAATATACAAACAACCTTCACCGTTGAAGAAATTCAGGAACTACTACCCCACCGCTATCCCTTCGCCTTAGTCGATCGCATCATAGACTATGTACCAGGTGAAAAAGCAGTAGGTTTAAAAAATGTCACCATCAACGAACCCTATTTCCCAGGACACATCCCAGGAAAACCTCTCATGCCTGGGGTATTACAAATAGAAGCCATGGCTCAAGTAGGGGGAGTCGTTTTAACTCTATTACCCGGGATGAAAGGAAAATTTTTCGCCTTTGGGGGTATCGATAAAGTACGTTTTCGCCGCCCCGTAGTACCTGGAGATCAACTGATCATGACAGTGGAACTATTATCCCTCAAACGTAATCGTATTGCTAAAATGCAAGGGCAAGGCTTGGTTGATGGACAACTAGCCGTACAGGGCGAAATGTTATTTTCTTTGCTCGACTAACTCAATCGTTAATACAAATTTAAATAACCGTGATACATCCTACAGCGATTATTGATAAAAAGGCAGAATTAGATTCTACTGTCACCGTTGAACCCAATGCCGTAATTGGGGCAGGAGTAAAAATTGGGGCAAACACCGTCATCGGTGCTAATGTAGTTATTCAAGGTCATACAGAAATTGGCACAGATAACAAAATCTACCCCGGGGCGGCCATTGGTTTAGATCCTCAAGATTTAAAATATAAAGGAGCGATAACAGGACTAAAAATAGGCGATCGCAACTTAATCCGTGAATTCGTAACCCTAAATCGAGCCACAGAAGAAGGAGAATACACCATCATCGGTAACGATAATTTACTAATGGCCTATGTCCATGTCGCCCACAACTGCATCATCAAAGATAGGGTAGTTATCGCCAACTCCGTTAGTTTAGCAGGTCATGTACAAGTGGATTCCAAAGCCGTCATCGGTGGAATGTTAGGAGTACATCAGTTTGTCCACATTGGTACTATGGCAATGTTAGGGGGTATGAGTCGCATCGAAAGAGATGTACCACCATTTATGTTAGTGGAAGGAAACCCATCAAGGGTAAGGGCTTTAAACAGCGTTGCCCTAAAAAGAAATAACTTTAGCCCAGAAGAAATCAAAGAATTAAAACAAGCCTATCGCCTTTTATACCGTTCAGGGTTAACCCTTGCTCAAGCCCTTGATAAATTATCCACCATGGTAAATAACGATAAAATTCAAACTCTTTACGATTTTATGGTTACCTCAAGTACCAATCCATCTCGCCGAGGGCCAATCCCAGGTAATAAAAAATGATGGTTTAATTTTGGTTAACAACTTTTTTTGCCCCTACAAGGGCATCAATAACTTGAGTAGAATCGATGAGTCTTTTTAAAACCACTTGACCTATATTACTATTCTTTTTTGCCTCCGTGGTAGAGGGCATCACTTCCACCATTAAAACCGCTTCTTCTACTTCGTAGAGCCACAAAATTTCTCCATTTTCCTCAATACCAATCCTTAAACAACTGATATGGGGAGGACGACGCCAAGTAATAGTATCCCATAACCCCCCTCTTTGCCAGACTCGGTTATAACTCCAACCTTCTGTTAAAAAAAAGTATTTCATCACCTAATTACCCCCCATGGATTTTTATTTATTCTCACAATTTAATGTACCAAAAAAATATCTAATTAAGATAGGGAAAAGATAATAGACAAGAGTTTTTGACGGATTTCGTGAAACAGCGAAATAGTAAAACTTCATAGTTGCCAATTAATATTAGTTAATCACTTTAATTATTTTCATGGTGAGAATAATCAATTTGTAGAATAGTCCCTGCGAAAAAAGGAGAAAAAGTAAGAATAAAAAACATTCGCACCATTTGCATGGTTAAAACCATGCCCGAATCTCCTCCTAACTCCAATGCTGTGGCTGTCATGGTGTTCAAACCCCCTGGGGTTGTGCCTAAAAGGGAACTCATCATGTCCAATCCCGTGATTTGATGGAATTCATAACCGATGATAAAGCAAACAATAATTAAAAAAATGACGAGGATAACTTCAATTAATACTGCTTTTAGTAACTTATGAATGGTTTTTAGGTCAAATTTTACCCCCGTGGATAAACCTAGTAAAAATAATCCGATGCTAAATACTAGGGGAGGAATGGTGGTGGGAATTAGCCAGAATAGTGCTAAACCACTGAAGAAGGGGGCTAGGAAAAGATTTGATGGTAATTTGATGATTTTGCCTATTTGAATGGCGACAATGGCGGTAAAGATAATTAAGAGGGTTTTAATGATGGCAGTGATGAGGGATTGAGGTAAGTCTGCGGTAATCAATATGTCATTGGGGGGGCTAAAACAAAGCTCGGGGTTACAGGATTCTACCATGGGGGTAGCTAAGACGGGGGTTGAAAAGTAAAGGGCAACGATATTGGGTACGATTAACGATACTAATAAGATTCTGACGTATTGTAGTACGGTAACAGCGATCGCATCTGCCCCCATTTCTTCACTCATAGCCACTAAACTAGAACCTGCCCCCGGAATAGAACCTAAAAAACTAGAGCAGGGGTCAATTTTAGCGATTTTATAGAGTAAAAAACCATTGAATAAACTAAATGTTCCCGTAATAAAAATAGCCCCTAGTAATGGTAATAAATAGCTTTGGGCATTGATTAAACTATCTACAGAAAAATTACTAGCTGTAACCACCGCAATCATTCCTTGGCCGAGCGCCCCCGCAGAATGGGGAAAAGATTCCACTTTACCCCGTACAATGGAAAAGATAATGGCAACGAGTAAAGGTACTAAAAACCAAGCCACAGGAAAATGGAGAGAATCCAAGATAAAAGAAAATATTAACGCCAATAAAAATAAACCACCAAGGGCGAAAATTTCTCCGTTATCAACGGTAATAGTTTTTGTCATTTCATAGTGTTGATAATCTAACCTATGTTAATTTTAGGTTAAGAAATAACAAATGTTAATTTTAGGTTAAGAAAATAAAGGGATTTTTTTTAAATACTAGGGAAAAAATAATTAGCATTGGGAACTAATTAAAAAATCATTATCTCCAGTAACCCTTGTCGTGGTTGATGGCGATGAGCTTATTATTTAGGAGTAATAGCTTTTAAGAGTAAGGGTTGAGCTTAGGTGAGAAAAGGTCAAGTTATTGTAGTATTAATAGGGGTAAATTAGTTTTAAAAATTGTTATGGGTTCTTATATCGAAATTGGTGATTACAAAATAACTGAAGAAAATGTTTTTTCCATTTTGGCTCAAAAACAAATTGTTATTCCCTTAGCCACTGAAATCATCTTAGACAGTGCGATCGCCCATATTGAGTGTAGCCCCGAAGAAAAAAATATGGCCTATCAACAATTTTTTAACCAAATGAAAATAGCCCCTAACGATAAACAACAACTAAAAGCGTGGCTAGAAAGAAACTACTTAACCCCCGAAGACTTAGAAAATAGAGTCTTGAGAGGAATAAAACTAGATAAATTTAAAGAAAAAACCTTTGGACCTCAACTAGAATCATACTACTTAAGGAGAAAAAGAGAACTAGATCGAGTTATCTACTCCCTGATTAGAACAACGAATGTAGGACAAGCCCAAGAATTATTTTTCAGAATCCAAGACGATGGACAAGACTTCGCCACCCTTGCTAGGGAATTTTCCCAAGGCTCGGAAGCTAAAACTGGGGGTGTAGTAGGGCCTGTTGAATTAACCGTGCCTCATCCTCAAATTGCTCAATTACTAATGACAGCGCAACAAGGAAAAGTATTAGCTCCCGTCAGAATTGGCGAATGGGTAGTCATTTTAAGGCTAGAAAGATATATTCCAGCTCAATTGGATATGAACACAGCTAGAAGATTAATGGAAGAATTATTTAATAATTGGCTCAATAAAGAAATTCAAAATCAAGTAAAATTTCATCTCGAAAACTTTACCATCTCCTTACCCGATGACGATACATCACCACCATCAATGAATGGGCATTCACAAAATAATCAGGTAATTCCCCATACCCCTTCAACCTAATTTTATCTACCCCAGAAAACCACTATCGGTTATTGTGGGTAGAATCATTTAACTTTTATTAACATTTATGGAAATAGCTACCGTTACTTTTTTTGTTTTATTATTATTTCAAACCGTTTGCACCTTCATTCTTTTAGCCAGACTATTCCGAGGAGCAAAAAGATTTCCCCCCCTCAAACCCCAATGGGCAACCCCCGATATGCTAACACAGGTTTCGGTAGTAGTACCCACTTTAAACGAAGTAAATCGCATGGATGGGATGTTGTCAGGCATCACCCGTCAAACCTATGAAGTAAGAGAAATATTAATCGTTGATAGTAACTCCGAAGACGGCACCAGGGAAAAGGTGAAAGATGTGGCCCAAAGAGATCCTCGGGTTAAACTATTAAGTGACCCTCCTTTACCTGCTAATTGGGTAGGACGTCCTTGGGCTTTACACAACGGCTTTTTAACAAGTTCTCAGGATAGTGAGTGGATATTGGGCATTGATGCGGATACGCAACCTCAACCCGGTTTAATTCCTAGTTTGATTAATTTTGCCCAAACCCATGGTTATGATGTGTTATCGTTGTCTCCCCAATTTATTTTGAAGTCTGGGGGTGAATGGTGGTTACAACCTGCTTTATTAATGACTTTGTTGTATCGTTTTGAGTCTTCGGGGGTAAATGCCATGACTCCTGAAACGGTGATGGCTAATGGTCAATGTTTTTTGATTAGGCGGAAGGTATTGGAAGATTTAGATGGTTATGCTGTGGCTTCTAATTCTTTTTGTGATGATGTTACCCTTGCGCGTGGGGCGGCCATGGCTGGTTATAAGGTGGGTTTTGCTGATGGGGCAAAGTTGATTAAGGTAAGGATGTATGAAGGGTTGAAGGAAACTTGGCAGGAGTGGGGGCGCTCGTTGGATTTGAAGGATGCGGCTTCTAAGGCTCAGTTATGGGCTGAATGTGGTTTTTTGGCTTTGGTGCAGGGGTTACCTTTACCTTTAACTATTTTTTGTTTAATTAATTATTCTAGTTATGATTATCTAAGTTTTCAGTTATTATTTGTTCTTAATCTATTTTTATTGTTAGTTCGTTTTGCTCTTTTAGGGGCGATCGCCCCTAGTTACGAAAAAGGAAAATCCTTTGCTAGTCTATTATTCTGGCTCTCACCCACCGCCGACATCTTGGCTGTCACCCGCATATTTATATCAGCCCTAAGTAAACCAAAAAAATGGCGTGGTAGAGTCTATAACACCCAAGGAAATTAGGGACAATTAAAAAATGGGGTAATAGTATTGATTCACAACAGAGAATGATCAAGTTTTGATTTTACTTGGTCAAAAACCCTTCCCTATTTCAAAGGAAGTCAAGATGCCCTGCCCCCCCTTAATCAATGCAACAACTGCGTTATCATAGAAACTTAAAGCAACTAACTTCTACTTGCACCCTAGATAAAAGATAAAATGACCATTACAACCCCCGTAGAATTTCAAGACGAATTTGACGTAATAATCATCGGTGGCGGACATTCTGGCTGTGAAAGCGCCCTCGCTAGTGCGAGGTTAGGATGTCGCACCCTGATGTTAACCCTTAATCTGGATAAAATTGCGTGGCAACCTTGTAATCCTGCGGTGGGCGGCCCTGCAAAATCTCAACTCACCCACGAAATCGACGCATTGGGGGGAGAAATAGGCAAAATGGCGGATAGGACATATTTACAAAAAAGGGTGTTAAATAATTCCCGTGGCCCTGCTGTATGGGCATTACGGGCGCAAACCGACAAGCGCGAATATGCGGCGGTGATGAAAAATATTGTCGAAAATGAACCTAATTTGTCTATCCGTGAAGGGATGGTGACAGATTTGGTATTGGGGGCAAATGATGAGGTAATTGGGGTACAAACTTATTTTGGTACTTGTTTCAAAACTAAAGCAGTGGTTTTAACTACGGGTACTTTTTTAGATGGCAAAATCTGGATTGGTGGTAAATCCATGGCGGCAGGAAGGGCCGGAGAATTTGCGGCAGTGGGTTTAACCGAAACCCTTAATAATTTAGGCTTTGAGACGGGCAGATTAAAAACTGGTACTCCTGCGAGGGTAGATAAGCGCACCGTTGACTATACAAAAATGGAGGTGCAGCCCCCTGATGAGGAGATTCGCTGGTTTAGTTTTGATCCTGAAGTGTGGATCGAACGAGAACAAATGAACTGTTATCTCACCCGTACCACTACCAAAACCCATCAGTTGATTAAAGATAATCTCCATTTATCGCCCATTTATGGAGGTTTTATTGACTCGAAGGGGCCCCGTTATTGTCCTAGTATTGAAGATAAGATTGTTCGTTTTGCGGATAAGGATAGTCATCAAATTTTTATTGAGCCTGAGGGGAGAGATATTCCTGAGTTATATATTCAAGGGTTTTCTACTGGTTTACCCGAGAATATACAGTTGCAAATGTTGCAAACTTTACCCGGGTTGGAAAATTGTGTAATGTTACGCCCTGCCTATGCGGTGGAGTATGATTTTTTACCCGCTACCCAATGTTATCCTACTTTGATGACCAAGAAAATTGAGGGGTTATTTTCGGCGGGCCAGATTAATGGTACTACGGGATATGAAGAAGCCGCAGCACAAGGCATTGTGGCGGGAATTAATGCGGCTCGTTTTTCTCAGGGTAAGGAAATGATTGTTTTTCCCCGTGAGCAAAGTTATTTGGGTACTTTGATTGATGATTTGTGTACTAAGGATTTACGTGAACCTTATCGGATGTTGACTTCTCGTTCGGAATATCGTTTAATTTTAAGGTCTGATAATGCAGATCAGCGTATGACTCCTATTGGTCGTGAAATAGGGTTAATTTGCGATCGCCGTTGGAATTTATATCAAGAAAAACAAAAAAATATTATCGCTGAACAAGAAAGGTTATACGAAACCAGAATCAAGGAAAGGGATGAGGTTGCCCTTAAAATTGTAGCGGATACGGAACAAAAAATAAAAGGTTCTATTACCCTTGCGGATTTGTTGCGCCGTCCGAAGTTTCACTATGAAGATTTAGAAAGATATAATTTACATAATTCTGAGTTGAATAAGGCGGAAAAAGAAGGGGCAGAAATTGAGATAAAATACTCTGGGTATATTCAAAGACAACAAAAACAAATTGATCAAATTGCCCGTCATAGTAATCGTAAATTACATGAAAATTTAGATTATATGAAAATTGAAACTTTGTCTATGGAAGCGAGGGAAAAATTAACCAAAGTTCGACCTTTAACCATTGGACAAGCTACCCGTATTGGTGGGGTAAATCCTGCGGATGTCAATGCTTTATTGATTTATTTGGAGATGCAAAATAATTTATTGAAAAAATAGTTTTTGCTTAGGTTGATCAAAATATTTAAGGTGCGCTGAAAAAAAAATTAAACTTTTAACAAATTAAGAGCATCATAGAACTTTTCCAATGTTTACTATTATCCACCGTGTAGCAATTGATAATAAACAATTATATCAAGTCCGCTTGATCACTTAAAAATTAGCAGTATTAACATCTTAGTTCAATAAATTGAACTAACTACCATTAGCCGTGTAATTCAATTACACCGTGGGGCAACTGCGAAGATACCAACCCCAGAAAATGTTCTCCCGAACTCAGGTTAAGATATAATCTATTTAATTAGGGTTTTCTTTTTATAAAAAGTAAAATAGCTATTAATTATGGGCATTAATAATTTTTCTGGGAATAATAAAAATGAGCCAAAAGATAATATTTCTTCCTCTCAAGAAAATGATATAAAAAAACAATTAGAGCAATTAGAACAAGAAATTTCCCCTCAAAAATCGAATAAATTACCTCCTTCAAAACAATCAAATTTTGTATCAAATATAAAATCTACCATCAAAAGAATATTTTTTATTACCTTAGGAATTAGCATTCCAGCTGGATTTTTATATATAGTCAACTTGCCCTATGCCGCTATCCGTCGCCCCGTAAATCGTCATGCTCCCGTCTTACTTTTACCTAGTCAAATTATAGTAGAAAATAACTTTAAAAAAGCTCTAAACTTAACAGAACAAGCAGAACAATTAATCGATAATGCCACGGATTTTCCAGATCTTGATTTAGGTTCTCAAAGATTACAAGAAGGGAAAGTTTATTTAGATAAAATTCCTATTATTGCTCAAAATGAATTGATGGGATATGGCAATTCTAATCGTGTTTATCGTTCTGGATTTTCAGGAACAAAGTTTGTAGAAATGCGGAAAAAAGTAGGGGAATTAGAAGCAAAAATATTTCAAGGAACTAATGCTAAACAGACTTTAAATAAGTTAGAAAATCAATTAGCAGATCTCAAAAGTCAATATCAAAATAGTAATTCTGACACTGAAAAAAGACAAATTATTCAACAATGGCGGACGATGCTTAATGAATTTAATTTGATTTCTTCTTCTACCTTTGCAGGTACTATTGCACAACAAAAATTAGTGGTACATGAGTTAGATTTTGAAGATGTGGTGGGTTTTTCTGCTAATAATGAAAGGTTAGCTACTTTTATTGGTACGGCTGAAGATTTTGCACGATTAGCAAAAACAAGAAGTCAAAATCCCCCTTATACTGTAAGTGAATGGTCGGATATTGAAGACTTTTGGGAAAAGGCGATTAATGAGTTGGAAAAAATCCCCGAAACTGATTTGGAAGGTTATCGTCAGGCTAACCGCATTATCGTTGGGTATGAAGATAGTTTGCGGGATGCAAGGTTAAGAAAGGAAATTGAGGAAGATTCTTTAAGGTCTTTGGAAAATGCCGAAAATTTAATTAGTAGGTATAGAAATAGTAACGCTAATTTGGATGATTCTCCTAATAATATTAGTCGGCGTATTGTACAAATTCAAGACATAATAAGTATTTTAAATAGTGTAGATCCTAATTCGACTTCATATCCTACGGCACAAAAGTTAATTGGTGATGCTCAAAATCAAATTAATGATTTAAAATCTCGGTTATAGTGGGGGACTATCAAAAGTTTAATATTTATGGTGAAAATGGATGGGAAAATGACTGATTCTGGTATAATGCCTATGGTGTTATGAAAACCTAAGTTTTTCTCGGTCAAATTTTACTAGGAATATTTATTGATGCCTAAAATTGGTGTTATCTACAACGATGTAAAACCTATTGCCTGTCAAATCGCTGCGGAATTACAATCAAGTTTAATGGCAAAAGGTTACGATGTTTACTTAGCCACGGGCTACACTGGTATTTTAGGTTATTCTTATCCCGATCGCCCCGTATGTCATAGCCCCATCGAACAGATAGCCGAAGCAGAATTTGATCAAGATATGACATTGGCAATAGTGTTGGGGGGTGATGGTACTGTTTTATCAGCTTGTCGTCAGGTAGCCCCCCATAATATTCCCATTTTGGCGGTGAATACAGGGCATTTAGGCTTTTTAACCGAAATTTATCTTAATCAGCTCGATAAGGCGATCGCACAGGTACTAGAGGGAGATTTTGAAATTGAGGTGCGATCGATGATTGAAGTAAATGTGATAAGGGAGAAAATCAAACTATGGGAAGCCCTTTGTCTCAATGAAGTGGTAGTACATCGAGAACCCCTCACGAGTATGTGTCATTTTGAGATCAAAATCGGCAGACACGCCCCCGTGGACATTGCCGCCGATGGGGTAATCATTTCCACCCCCACGGGTTCAACGGCTTATTCCTTAAGTGCGGGGGGGCCAGTGGTTACCCCTGATGTACCAGTATTTCAACTTGCGCCCATTTGCCCCCATTCCCTTGCTTCTAGGGCGTTAGTTTTTTCAGACAAAGAGCCTGTCACCATTTATCCGGCCACTAAAAATCAAATGGTAATGGTGGGTGATGGTAACGCCGGATGTTACATTTTACCCGATGATGAAGTTCGTATGGTGCGATCGCCCTATGACGCTAAATTTATTCGTTTACAAAGACCAGAATTTTTCCGCATTCTCAGGGAAAAACTAGGGTGGGGATTACCTCATATTGCCAAACCAAGCTCCGTGGAACTACCATAATATTTTTTTTGAGGGATAATGGAAGATGAACTTTTGTAACAAAATAGTCACAAACAGTGAATTTTCTCAAGGCATTTGCAACCATCGAGCGCCCAAAACTAATTAATATCGCAACCCTATTCGCCTCAGGGTTACTATTTTGGATGAGTATGTCATCTCTGCTTCCCACCCTTCCCGCCTACATCAAAGACATGGGAGCACAACCCAAACAAGTAGCCATCGTCATGAGTTTCTTTGCCATTGGTTTATTAGGCTCTCGTATCTGGTTAGGGCAATTAGCCGATGAAAGTGTTGATATTTTTCTTCATAAAATTTCCCTACCAAAAACCATCCATCAATTTATATTCAAAATCAGTAAGCTCATTTTTGGTAACCTTGTATATTATCCCAGTCGTAAAGTAATTATCCTCATTGGTTCAACGGTAGCGGCGATCGCCCCTATTTGTTACCTATTCTTTAACCAAATCCCCCAACTCATGGCCATCAGAGCCTTTCACGGCATCAGTATCGCCGCCTTTACCACAGGTTATAGCGCCCTAGTGGTGGACATATCACCCCCCAAACAAAAAGGAGAACTAATCGGCTACATGAGCTTAGTAATTCCCCTCGGTATGGCCGTAGGGCCGGCATTGGGTGGTTTTTTACAAGAATATAGCACCTATCCCATTTTATTTTCCTTCTGTGCAGGATGCGGACTACTATCCCTCCTCCTCGCCTCAAGGGTAAAAGAATTTCCCCCCCAAAGACAACAGCAAATCAGAGAACAACAAAAAACCTCTGAACCCAAAAACCATAACCATAGCCGTGGTTTCAAAGAATTATTTTTAGATCGCTCCTTCCTTATCCCTACCCTCGTACTACTGCTCGTCGGTTCACTCTTTAGCACCATCGTCACCTTTCTTCCCCTCTATATCAGGGAATTAGATATAAACTTTAACGTAGGTCTTTTTTACACGGGAACGGCGATCGCCTCATTCTCCATGCGCTTTTTTGCCGGTCAAGCCTCCGATGTCCATGGTAGAGGACGTTTCATCACCGTTAGCCTCCTTTGCTACATCATCTCCATGATATTACTCGCCGAAGCTCAAACACCCCTAGCCCTAATTATCTCCGCCCTATTTGAAGGGGCAGGGGCAGGAATGCTTATCCCCATTACCCTTGCCCTGATTTCTGATCGTTGTACCTTCCAAGAAAGAGGACGAGCCTTTTCCTTGTGTGTGGGTGGTTTTGATATTGGCGTCGCCCTAGGTAGTGCCATCATCGGCTCTATTTTCCTTGATTTTGGTGGTTATACTCTCCTTTTCACCATCGCAGGGATTATGGCAACGGTGGCGTTAATAATCTTTATGACAACGGCTAATAAAAATTTAACCAATTCCCTTAAATTCGCCTGGATGAATGTGCCTGATTATCACGCCCTTAAAGAAAATTAGCTTTCCATTGATTGTAGAGGGTGTTGGTGAAATCTATATTCCTCAACAATTTCATCATTGATTAAATGTCTTTGGATAATTTCTTCAATTACTTCTGGGGTTGCGTTACGATACCATACCCCCTCAGGATATACCAACATAATTGGCCCGTCACAACATACCCGAAGGCAATCAGCCTTAGTACGAAAAACACAGGTTTTTTTCTCGGAATTGGGGCTATCTAAACCTAATTCTTTGAGCCTTGTTTTTAAATATTTCCACGATTTAAGACTATCTTCTTTATTACAACATTTCGGCTTTGCCTGATCACAACATAGAAAAATGTGACGGTCAATACAATTTAAATGTAGTTTTTCGATCATGGAAGTAATTTTTTCTGCCATCTTTAATAACAATCTCTTAAATTAATGGTTATTATCAATTATCGATTATTTTGCCCGTGATCTTCTTGTGTTAATTAGACGGCTAATATGATAAATTAAGATTAGTGTTAATTTGAGGTTCGTTTCGGTAACAGTGTTTGATTCCAGTTTAGAAAGGTTGTTCCTTCAACGGTATGGAAAGACTCACGTCCGTCGTCTCAGTTGCCCTAGTGTAAATTAAGATTTTGGAGTTAAGTCTATATGTCCATATATGTTGGGAATTTATCCTATGATGTTACAGAAGAAGATTTACAAACTGTCTTCTCTGATTATGGTCAGGTAAAACGTGTTTATTTACCTGTTGATCGTGAAACTAAAAGAATGCGTGGTTTCGGTTTCGTAGAAATGTCTAGTGATAGTGAAGAAGAAACTGCGATCGAAACTTTAGATGGTGCTCAGTGGATGGGCAGACAAATGAAGGTTAATAAAGCCAAGCCTCGTGAAGAAGGCGGAAACCGTCGTGATAGATTCTAACGTATTTCTTTTCTTTTTGTATTGAATACTTCCTTTACCCCCTGACATCTCTAGTGTTGGGGGTTATTTTTTAGTGAATTAAAATATTCAATTTATTGAACGAGTTACCCTTAGTCATGTAATTCATATGAAATAGAAAAAAGATTGCTATAAATATAATTAACTTCAGTGAGGGATAATTGTTTATGGAAAAAAATAGCCCTTTGAGTATTTCCCGCCTTGTAATGAATTACAAGGCTACGGATTTTTCGTTCAATGAATTGAACTTTTATGTTTGGAAATAAATGGATTCAGCGCCCATAAATCTATACAAGGAATGGTCAAGAGTTTTAACCTAAATTGAGGTTAATTGGGCTGGGATTTTATTTGTCGTAAACATTTAAGTATGTCATATCACTATACTAAATCCTGTTTCAATAATATACTTATTGGGGAACAGGCAACAGAAAAAAGATAATAATTGTTTATTGTCAACTGTGGCAAGTGGATGATAGTAAATCTTACAAATCGGATTTGGTATTACACCGTGGGCGAAGAGACAATCTATTTATAACGAATTATCAGAACTTCAGATTAATCATCCATTACTAGGATTAAAAAATATTAATTTTCTGGACAAAATATAAGTAATTATTGCTCCCAATACACAACAAATACTTAAGATAAATAACACATTATCAACACCTATTTTTTCTTGAACTAAGGGTAATAAATAAGCCCCTAAAATTGCCCCTGCCTTGGCGATCGCCCCGGCAAAACCTGCTCCACTAGCCCGAATAGAAGAAGGAAAAACTTCCCCCGATAATAAAAAAGTAGTAGAGTTAGGACCACCATTCATAAATAAATTAAACAGGAAAAACCCCATTAAAATTAAGCCAATATTGTTAAAACTTTGTTCAGGGAAAAAAGAAGATACACCCAATAAAAATAAACCCACGGCCATCCCTAAAAAACCAGTTACCTGTAAGAAAATTCTACCTAATTTATTAATTAATAAAACAGCCAAAATAAATCCCAATACCAAAAAAGAATCAACCACAATAGCACCCTGGGCAGACTTGATTTGTTGTACCAAAAAATCTGACTCATTATTAAGGGCTAAAAAAGCAATGATAGTAGGGGTAAAAATCCCAATACCATAGGTAGCAATATCTTGTAAAAACCAAGGAATAGAAGCAAATAAAGTATTAATTCGATATTTATTAGAAAATAAAGCTCCATAACTGAGGACTTCTTGCTTTTCCATTGCCTCAGTTTCAGGGGTGAGAATAACCTCTTTTTCTAACAAAATAGAAGCTGATTGAGATGCCTTTTCATACTCCCCTCGATTAATATAATAAAAAGGACTTTCTAGCAAAAATTTCAGCCTTAAAATTCCGACTAAAACCCCAAATAAAGCTCCGATTCCTAACATGAATCGCCAAGCATAATGAATGGCAACCATGGGATTTTGTCCATAAAAAGATTGAAAATAATCAATAACAACTATACCAATTAACGCCCCAATTACCGTGCCAATGGCCTGAAAAGCAAAAGCCCCAATTACCATCCTACCTCGATAACGAGAAGGTACATTTTCGGTAATATAGGCAACACTAATGGGATAATCTGCCCCAATACCCACCCCCACCAAAAAACGGGAAATAATTAAAAATGTAGTATTAGGAGATAGCGCACAAGCGACACTGGCACTTATTAACAAAAAGACATCAATTAAAAGCATCTTTTGACGGCCAATTTTGTCGGTGATAGCCCCTAGGGTAAGAGAACCTACCAACGCCCCTGCGATCGCACTTACTGCTATCATAGCGGTATCGGTGGGAGTCAGTGCAAAATCTAATCTTAAAAAGGGTAGGGCAATACCGATAACAAAAAAATCGAACCCATCGAGGGCAATTAAGGAGGCAGATAATGACCATAATAGCCACATGGGGCGGGTTATGGGGGAATCATCTAACTGTTGAGCAAAGTTAGTCATATGTTATTTGGCTTCAAGTTTAGCTAGACGACTTTTTAAGTCTTGATTTTCTTGTTTGAGTTTATCAACGGCTTGGCGTAAATCCTCCATATTTTTATCTTTGCCTAGTTTTCCTCTCACTTGATTAATGGCTTCCTCCGCCCTTCTTTTTACCCTGCCATCGGGGGTGCTTTCAGCGAGGGTGGAGAGGAGGTTAATGGCTTGGGAGTCTTCTATCTGTGATAATCCGCTAATGATGGCCATTTGGGTGAGGAAAAAGGTATCTTTGAGGATGTCTTCAAATTGTTCGAGGATAGTGGTTAGTTTATCTGGTTTTTGCCCTTTGGCCACTGCCCCTAAGCAACGAATGGCGGTTAATCGGAGGGGTTGAGGAGTGCCGAGTTTGGTATATTGGGCGATTAAGTCGGCGGCGGCGGGGGAGGTTTTTAGTTTACTTAGTCCATTAACCACCCCTGATCTAATTATTTCATTTAAGCCACTTCTTTCCTTCAGTATTTGACCGAAAAGCTCGATTACCTCATTTTCTTTATCTGCTAGGCTACCCGTCACCAATGAGCCAAGGGCGTTGATTGCGGAGGCTTCTACATAGTAGCTAGGATCAGAGGCGATCGCCACTTGTTTGAGAGCGTGATAACTGGTTTCGGTTTTATGTTTACTGAGGGCTTCTACTACCGCCCTTCTGACACGGTGATTTTCTTCGCCTAAAAATTCTACTAAGGTATCAACGGCTTGATCTAATTTGATTTTGCCTAATTGTTTAGCAATTTCTACTTTTACACCCCAAAAAGATTCATCTAAAAAGGCTTCTTTGAGGGTTTTTACGGTTTCTAAATTGCCTTTTTTGCCAAGGGCGATCGCACTGTATATACGAGAAATAGGGTCTGGATCATATTTTAATTGAGCCTTTAATTCACTAAAACCATATTCTAATTTAACAGTTTTTAGATAATTATTATCAACATCAAAACTAACAAAATCTGGCTTTTCAGCTAAAGGAAAATAAAAAGATTGTTCAGGTTTATTCAGTTTAAGAGAAAATTCCGTTAAATTAACACCATTTTGAGCAGAATAATAACCAAAAGCAAGGGGTATTTTTAACTCAAATAAATCGATATATTTACCATTTTCCTCCTTAGCTTGGGTTTGTTTCACCGTCACACAAGCCAAATTAGCATCATTATCCCAACTGTAACTCACCTTAAAATCAGGATGTCCACCCCTGAAAACATATTGATCAAAAAGAGAACCTAAATTATAACCCGTGGACTTTTCAATGGCACGTAAAAGATCGACGGTTTCCACGGTTTTATGGGCATTATCGTTAATGAAATTATGAATGGCCTTGTCAAACAATTCATCCCCCAAAATCGAGCGTATCATGTGATATACACAAGCGCCTTTTTCGTACAAATGACGGTCATATAATTCGATGGCCTCTCGATAGACATTTGTTACAATGGGGCGACGATAACGGGAAGAATCCTCCTGTAAATAACTCCTTGCCTCCCCCAAAAGATAATAACGGGCATCATCATCCCCATATTCATGCTCTGTCCATAATACCTCCGCATAGGAAGCCGCCCCTTCTTTTATCCAAGCATGACTCCAATGTTTAATTACCACCAAATCCCCGAACCATTGATGGGCTAATTCATGGGCCACAAGGCTTTCGGTGCGATCGTTATCTAAAGCCGCCCTTTCATCCAACAAACAACGATCTGTTAACAAGGTAGTAGAAGTGTTCTCCATCCCCCCAAAAATAAAATCATCTACACACACCTGCGCATATTTAGAAAAGGGATAACTGTAACCATATTTATGACTAAAAAACTCAATCATTTTGGGGGTTTTTCCCATACTAATTTGAGCCTCTTTTTCCTGTCCTTTTTCTACATAATAATCCACGGGAATATCTTGCCATTTATCCTCAATTTTGGCAAATTTACCCACCGCTAAAGTCATTAAATAAGTAGGATGAACTTGGGGCTGTAACCAATGATATATTTTGCTATTTTCTACTTCTTGAACTGCTACTAATTCTCCGTTAGAAATGGCAGTATAATCCAAGGGTACTTTTACTTTAATTTCTGAAGTTGCCAACTGCCCAGGGTAGTCAAAACAAGGAAACCAGTAACGGGAGTCTTCATCTTCCCCCTGAGTCCAAACTTGACTAGGTTTTTCGGGATAGTGTTCATCGGGGGCAATAAAATATAATCCCCTTTGGGGTTTTTCTTTACTATATTTAATACTAATTACTAAGTCTTTTGTGGTGGTAGGCTGTAGTAAATTGATAGTTAAAATTTCGCCGTCATAATCAAAGGGTTGACTGACACTATCAATCAATATTGATTCTATTTCCAGATCAACCGCATCAAGGGTTAATTGCTGAATATTTTGACGAATGGGGGTAAGGGTAATATTACAAGTTCCGCCAAATTTTTGGGTTATTATATCTAATTCTAAGTCCAAAAAAATATGTTGTACTTGTCCGTAGCGATCTGGATTATAATGGGGTTTTGCCCCGGGTAATTCAAAACTTTTTTTGGCTTCAGAATCAAAATAATAGCTACGGGTCATAGTTTGCCTACTGATAAGGATATTTTTCTTTTTATTTATCTTATCCTAAGTCTAAATTAACGGCAAAAAAGCCTTAGGCAAGGATGGGGTTAAATTTCGATTTCTCCAAAAACAGTAATTTATCAGTTATTTTCCCCATGGTAATGTCTGTTTTGGTTACTATTTCCTTAAGGAAAAAATTAATTATTACTTAAGGTTATGACTGAAGCAGAAAATAAAGATTATACCAAAGTTGATTTAAAGCGAGAAGATAAAGGCTCAAAAGCCCGTCAAATGTTGGGTATGAAGGGGGCTAGTCAAGCTAAAAATATTTGGCAAATAAGGTTACAGTTGATGAAACCCATTACTTGGATTCCTCTCATTTGGGGGGTTGTGTGTGGGGCAGCTTCTTCGGGGGGTTATGTTTGGAGTGTGGAACATTTTCTGATTGCCCTTGCTTGTATGTTGATGTCTGGCCCTCTTTTAACGGGTTATACCCAGACTATCAATGATTTTTATGATCGAGACATTGACGCTATTAATGAGCCTTATCGCCCTATTCCTTCGGGGGCGATTACTATTCCTCAAGTGGCTACTCAAATTATTGTCTTGTTGGTGGGAGGAATTGCGATCGCCTATGGCTTGGATGTTTGGGCGGATCATGATTTTCCCATCCTAACTTGTTTGGCCATTGGGGGTTCATTTGTATCCTATATTTATTCTGCGCCTCCTTTGAAGTTAAAACAAAATGGTTGGTTAGGTAACTATGCCCTTGGTGCTAGTTATATCGCTTTGCCTTGGTGGGCAGGTCATGCTTTGTTTGGAGAGTTAAACTGGACTATTGTGGTGCTTACCCTCATTTATAGTATGGCAGGGTTAGGAATCGCCGTGGTAAATGACTTTAAGAGTGTAGAGGGCGATCGCACTTTAGGGCTAAAATCCTTACCCGTCATGTTTGGGGTAACTACCGCCGCTTGGATATGTGTAATTATGATCGATGTCTTTCAAGCGGGAATGGGATTATATTTAGTCAGCATCCATAAAAATCTCTATGCAACTATTCTATTTTTGTTAATCATTCCTCAAATCACTTTCCAAGATATGTACTTTTTACGAAACCCCCTCGAAAACGACGTAAAATATCAGGCCAGCGCACAACCCTTCCTCGTACTCGGAATGTTAGTATTAGGACTCGCCATCGGTAACTCATAAATTCAGCGTTGGTGAATTAAGGTATGATTTTTAGTTGAGTTTGGCAATAGGGAATGGGCAATAGTAATAATAGTTTTAATACTATACATTTACTGTAATTCAATAATGCTTCATACTCAAAATCAGCAATGCCGTAAATCCTAGGGTGGCATTGCCCACCATCAAAATATACCTTAGTTCAATTCATTGAACGCTAAACTGTTAGCCTTGTAATTCATTGCAAGGCGAGTGATGATCTAGTTTATTAATTGTTAATTGTCAATTGTTTACACCTTCACAAAGGTAATTCATTGCAAGACGTATAACAATATAATTAACCCCATTGCTCAAAATACTGATAAGCAGAATAAGCCATGGTTACCACCCCCGCAAAGATAGCCGACTCATCCAACACAAAACGAGGATGATGGAGAGGATAATTATGCGCCCCCTCCTTACCAACCCCTAACCGAAACATTGCCCCCGGGGCGTGTTCCAAATACACCGCAAAATCTTCCGCCCCCAAAGAAGGTTCAGCAATGGAAATAACCTTGTCTTCTCCGAGCGCCTCCAGGGCCGACTTTTCAATAATTTTAGTCAAATCAGGATCATTCTGCACACTAGGTAAACAATACTTATAATTAACCTCCCCCTTCGCCCCATACATCTCACAAACACCCTTAACAATATTGGTAATCCATTGATCTAAACCCTCCCTTAATTGGGGATTGAGCGATCGCACCGTACCCACCATCTTAACCTGATCAGCAATAATATTAGCAGCCCTTCCCCCCTGAATTTGTCCAATGGTTACCACTAAAGGATCAAGGGGATTTTGAGTGCGACTGATGGCCTGTTGTAAAGTCGTAATCACCTGCGCCGCAATCCAAATAGCATCAATGGCCTGATGAGGACGCGCCCCATGGCCTGCCTCTCCCTGAATGGTAATCTCAATATCATCCATGGCCGAAGTAAGCGCCCCACACCTAACCCCGATTACTTGGGCAGAAATAGACGGAAACACATGAACCCCAAAAATGGCATCAATACCCCTCATCGCCCCATCTTCAACCATTAGAGAAGCCCCCTGCGCAATTTCTTCGGCGGGTTGGAATAGAAACCGAACCTTCCCCCCCAAAGAATCCTTTAGGTTTGATAAAATCATCGCCGTACCCAAACCCACCGTAGTATGTAAATCATGGCCACAGGCGTGCATAATACCTGGATTACGGGAAGCATATTCCAACTGACTCATTTCGTGAATCGGTAAGGCATCCATATCCGTGCGAATAGCCAAATAACGGTGGGATGCTCCCCCCCCTTTCAACTCTCCAATCACCCCCGTTTTACCTACCCCTTCTTTTACCGTCAAACCACAGGAAGACAAAACCCCCGCTACATAGGCCGCCGTTTGATATTCCCTGCCACTCAATTCGGGATGGGCATGAAAATGGCGACGAATTTCAATAAGTCTGGGGGTAATTTCTGTGGCTATACGTTTGATTTCTGATAACATTCCACTCTTACAAATTCAGCTGTTTATATATATATATCCTAGTCTTTCTGATTGAGTTGCCAAATGTTAATTACCAATACCGAAGCAACCATTAACCATATGCAGGAAGGGAAAATCAGCCAACCCGCTAAGGGCAAAATTTGCCCATATACATAGGCTAAAACAAAAGATGATAATAATGGCCCGATGATTACCACAGGCACAGCTAAACCATATCTACCTTCCACGGTAAAAATAGTATTCCAAGTGTCTCCTAGGGCTAAATGGATGGTAAAAATTATTAAAGGTAAAGCTAAGAAATTTTGGTTTAATTCCTGCCACACCAGATAAGAGGAAACCACCCTTAAAACCCCAATGCTAATCCAGACTATGGGAAATACAAAGGCAGGGGGCGCCCATTTTGGACGTATTACTTGATCATATTGTCGGCGAGAGCGAGTATTATCTAGGGGAGAAAAAAGCCGAGATCTGATGGTGAAGAAAATCCAAAATAAACTAACAATAATAGTGTTGATTCTAACGTCAAGATTATACTCAAGTAGTTGTTTAAAACCTAAGTTAATTAACCATAAAGTTAAGGTCATAAAGCCTATTTGAGCTAATGTCCCCATTACGTAAATCAATAATTTTTGTCCATTTAAAGGAGGATATTCTTGTTGTTGATTAATTTCTTTTTCTTCTTTGACACCCATTACGGTATCAATGGTATTTAAAATTTTGTTGTTATTGGATGATAAATTAGAATTATTATTCATTAATTTTTATCTAAAATGATTTATGTTTGTTTTGTTTTAAGGTGCGCTGGATAACTAACGATGAATATCAAAATTTTAGGATCTATAAAATCGTCAAAAAAGATATTTTTTTGATAATAATATAGTTCAATTAAAAAATCATATCTTCAACTGCTTAAATATATCCTTTAAAATAGTTGCAGAATTTTGTAATAATTTTTCTTCCTCAGGGCTAAGGGTTAAATTTATGGTTTGTAAAATTCCTTTTTCATTAATTACCCGTGGAATGCTCAAGCAAATATCATCAATACCATACATTCCCTTCATTAAACCACTCACCGTTAAAATACGTTCTTGAGAATTAACGATCGCCTTTACAATATCAGTAGTAGCTAAACCAATAGCATAGGAAGTGCTGCCCTTACGACGGATAATTTCATAGGCAGCATTTTTCACATTATGATAAATCTTTGACAAAAAATCCTGTTCATCACTAGCAAGATTTTCCCAACCATGGGGTACAATTTTCACCCCTCCCACATTAGCCATACTCCATAAAGCTACCTCACTATCTCCATGCTCTCCTATGATATAAGCATGAACACTACGAGCATCAATACCCATTTCCTTGGCTAATAAAGAGCGAAAACGAGCAGTATCCAACACCGTACCAGAACCTATTACCCGAGAACTAGGAAAACCTGTTATCTTCAGAGTAGCATGGGTCATAATATCCACAGGATTACTCACCACTAAAATAATCGAATCTGGACAATATTTGACCACATCAGCGAGAATTTTTTTATAAATGTTAATATTACGTTCAACCAAACTTAAACGACTTTCTCCTTCTCTTTGGGCAACCCCTGCGGTAATTATGACGATGTCTGCATCTTTTCCTTCCTCTGCCACCGTACCCATTTTTAAATCCGTAGGAGAAATAAAGGGCATTCCGTGGGATAAATCCATAATTTCCCCTTCTAATTTTTCTGGGGCAATGTCTTGTAAAACTAATTCATCAAAACAGTCTTGAATTAACAAAGAATAGGCACAAGCCAAACCCACTTGCCCTAGCCCGATGATTACCCCTTTACGGGGGCGAATAAAGGATGATTTCTGGGAGTCGGAATGGGGAATTAAAATTTTATCAAACATATTCAGAATATATAAATGGTTGATTGGTTAATGATAAATAGACAAGGTTAAATTTATATTATCTTAATGGGTCTTAATTTTATCATTCTATAGTATAGAAACTGTGCCATTTGAATAATATAATCATACATTTTATTTAGATTTTTTTATAATAATATAAGGCAATGAAATTTCAAAAGTTATATTTTTACATATCTTTATTTTTTGCACTATTTTTTATTGGTGGGGCAAGTTATGAAGCTAGAGAAAAATCATTAAAGGCTTTGTCGGGAAATATTAATTTAAAATTGAAAAATGCCGTGTGGCGTTCATTAGAAGAAAATGCAATTTTTCAAGATCTTTATATTGATTTAGAATGTGAAAAAAATGAGTGTAACTCTGATATTTATGGATGGTCACCTAAATATAATCAAGATGTAGAACATCAAGGGAAAGTTAAGTTAATTCCCCAAACTAATTATTTTACCCTTGAGATAGAATTAGACATTAGGCCGAGTCCTTTTAGGATAAATAGTCATAAAGCTAACTATACCATTGATTTAGTTTATGACGAAAATAATCAATTATTGGGAAGTTATTCTGGTAATTTAAATGATAGATTTTTAGTAGGTTCTGTTACGGGAAAAATTAAAGATGATTATACTGTTCAAATACCAGATCATCAACCTATAGAATCGCAAGAACATCCCCGCTTAATTTTTCGTTCCTCAGATTTAGAGCATATTAAAAATAAGATTAACACTCCCATTGGACAAGAAATTTTATCTCAATTAAATAATACCTTAGAAGGTGAAATATTTTATAGTGGTTATGGTTTAAATGGTGGTTCCCATGGGGCAGGATATTGTTTTTTAGCTTTAATTAATGATGATATGGCATTAGCTCAAAAAGGTTGGAATACCGTTCAAAGTGCGATCGCCCTTAGCCGTGGATTAGACGGAGAATCAAAACCAAGAATGCTAGAAAGGGCAGGATTAGTAATCGGTATTGCCCTAGCCTACGATCATTGTTATCCTTTATGGAATCAAAATCAACAACAAGAAATGACTAAATGGTTAGCCCAACAAGCCTTAGAATTATCCCAAGGAGGGGGGCAAGGATGGAATAATAACACCGTCAGTAATTGGAATGTAAGGGCAAGAAGTGCCGCGGGAATCGCCGCCTTAGCCATCAAAAATGAGCCTGAAACCTTTTTTCCCAACAACGAATTTTATCAACCAGAAAACCACCTCGACTTAATTTTAGCCACCGCCCAAAGAAATGTATCTCGATATATTGACACCGCCCTTGGGGATGGTGGTTTTGGCATAGAAGGGGATGCCTACACTAGCCATTCCTCCTATCAGATGTTGCCTTTCTTACAAGCATATGCCAACGTTATGGGCAAAGACATCGCCACTAAAACCAATGCTAATAACTTAATTCCTCAAAGTATCATGCGCATGATACCCAGGGAAAATAATACCCCCATTACCCCAGCCTATGGCAGACATCGTGAGGGTGCGAGTGGTTTTCTTTTTGCTTCGGGTTTAGGCATACTCTCGGAGGATTTTTTACCTAGTGCCTTATGGATATTTAATCGTTATTTTGCCATGAATCGAGATTCAAACTTTACCGCCCCCACTTTTGGCATTGCTAAAAACTACCCCCACACAGCAATTTATGCCCTCGTTAATTATCCTCAAGATATACTCCCCGAATCTCCTGATTCCACCTTCGATAAAGTATTTATGGATGAAATACGGGGCTTATACGTTTTCCGTAATCAATGGCAAAATCAAGATGATACCGTGGCTAGTGTTTATCTCAATGCTAACCCTGTGCGTGGAGGTTGGTTGTTTCCCGAAGCCACCAGTTTTCGCATTACTGGCTTAGGGGTAAACTGGGCTATGGCTGCCCCTAGCGAGGGGGAAGGGGGAAAGGAAAATATTGTTTATCTTCCCAATGCTTCCCCTTGGAGGATGGCTAAAAAAATTCATTTTACCGAAGCAGAAGACGGCTCAGGGGTGGTGTCGATGATTAGTCAACAAAAGTCGGAAAATGTTGAACTTAATTACTTACGCTCCTTTGGGGTAGATTATAGTAAACTTTCAGGGGCAGATGGTATCTTTGCCATGGCGGATGTTTTTACGGGGGATGTTAATCACCCCAGTTTTCAGGAGAAAATTTGGACTATGCACACGGAGGGGAATGTTATTGTTAATGATAATCGTTTTACCATCGAAAGCTCTTCAGGGGCAAGGATGGAAGGAATTTTTGCCGCCCCTACTAATGTACAAATAAAGGTGGAAAAAACCGATTATGGCTCAAAAATTATGGCTACGGGAGGTCATCAATTTTTGGTGGTAATGGCTACGGGTAAGGATGATTTACCTTCCCTCGAGATTGTTAATCCTGTGGGAATTAATTCTACGGTTACCGTGGGGGGGCAAGAAATTAGGTTTATGAGCGATCCCGAAGGGATCTGCTGCGCAGCGCGTCTTTTATTCTCTAAATAACTTGATTTGAGGATAACAGTTGTCAGTATAGTTGGGTTGGAGGTGATAAACATTTTATTATTAATAATCAATTGTATCAAGTCCGCTTGATTACTTACAAATTAGCAATATCAATATTTGGCGTTGGTGAATTAAGGTATGATTTTTGATTGAGGGAGGGAACAGGGAACGGGGAACAGGCAATAGTGATATTATTTTAATGTCTTAATTTCTAGTGTTATTCAATTATATTTCACACCATGATTAAGCAATGCCCAATATTTTAGTTCAATAAATTGAACGAACTACCATTAGCCGTGTAATTCATTACACGGTGGGGGAAGATACAATCTATTTATAAACGAATTATCCAAACTTGATATTATCCAACCTGAGTTCGGGATAACATTTTTTAGTTAAGGCAGGGAATAGGGAACGGGGAACAGGCAACAGATAATAATTGTTTATTATCAATTGTTATATGAAATATAAAAAAGATTGCTATAAATATAATTCGGCTGGGATGTCATTTTAGAGGCTTTATTTGTCGTAAACATTTAAGTATTTCATATTACAGGGTGGGTTAGGGTAAACCTTATAAATTGGATTTGGTATCACACTGTAATTAAGCAACATCACATCTATAACCTACAACCCAAAACTTATGCTACTGATAACCTGTTATCCCGAATTGACGTTATCGATTATTCATTAGAGTTATTGCCCTAACTCCTAATAACGCTCCCTTAACCTTAACCTTTTATTTTGTGCCTTATTAGAGGGAAAATCCATCTCATCAAAAATAGGAATAGTGAAATGAAACTTGCTCCCCTGATTTTTTCCCGAAGACTCGGCCCAAATTTTCCCGCCCCAATTACTAACAATCTGACGACAAATAGCTAAACCTAGCCCTGTACCCCCCGCAGAACGCCGTAAAGCCCCTTCTTCCTGATAAAAACGGTCAAATACCTGATTAAGACGATCTGGTTCAATACCTCTACCATTATCCGATATGGTAACCTCAAGGTTAGCAGGATCTTTTTCTTCTACCATAATACGAATATGTCCATCGCCATTGGTAAATTTACAGGCATTATCTAATAATTTACTTAATACCTCCACCAACCATTCTCCATCCACCTGCACTAAGGGGATTTGTTGGGGAACTAAATTTTCAATCTCGGGGATGACGGATTGATCTTGTCGAGAGCGAATATGGGAGATGGACAACTCGACACATTCTTCTAGGGATAAGGGTTCTGGGTTCCATTCTACCCTGCCGCTTTCTAGTTGAGAAAGGGTTAAAAAGTCCTGTACCAGTTTACGCATTCTTTCGGCATCCTGAAGCGCTGTATTAAGCATAATTTGCTTTAATTCCTCTGGCATATCTGGCTCATTAGCAAGGCTCTCAAGGCAGATTTGAATGGTAGATAGGGGGGTACGTAATTCATGTCCCGTGATGGCTACAAGGTTTGACCTGGTGCGATCGAGCGCCTCTAATTGTTCATTTAAATCCTCTAAATTAGTATAGGATTCCGCCTGAATTAAGGCTACAGCTACCTGAGTTGCGATCGCATTTACTAGGGCAATATCCTCTGGTTTCCAGTTAATGGGCTGATCTTGGCAATGGTGTAACTCCATCACCCCTAAAAGACGACCTTGGTACAAAATTGGTACAATCAACCAAGAAATAATCGAACAACTATTAATTAATTTTCTTAAAACCTTTGCCTTACCTTGGGTACGGGGATCAATATCCACATCATCAATACTAATAGATTCCCGTAAATTTAACACCTCCCGAAACAAAGGATTTTGCTTCAAAGGCCAAGTTTGCCCCTTAATAGACTTGATACCCTCACTCAGAAACTCATGGTTAATTTCCGCATTATAATCACTCTCTTGACAACGATAAATCAAACAACGACATACCCCCAAACCTTCCCCTAACTTATCCACCGCCACTTGTAAAATTTCCTCAGGATTAAGAGAGCGACGAATGGCATCGGTAACAGAATTTAAAAGTCTTTCTTTTTTCTCCTTGGTACTCAAAAAACGGTTTGCCTTGATTAATTTATACTGCCCCGACTGTAAATAAGTAATTAATCTTTGCACAAAAGGATCTGGATTAATAATCGGAGAATTAATTTGCCCCTGGGTTTCTTGATTATGGTTAGCCTCTAATAAACCCTGATTATCACCGCAATAACGCTGTTTAGCTTGAGCGATTTTTTCCCGTAACTCAGGACGATAACCCCCAATCCTATCTAATAATATGGATGCCGCCGCTAGGGTAATATCACGATCAAAAGTCCAAACCCCTTCAAAACGACGACTATTATCCATGGACATTTCCGCTGCTTCGGTTTTGGGTAAATGGGTTTTTTCTCGACAAATCAAACAATTAGTATAGTTACTGCCAATTACCACCAAATGCCATTCCTTGGTTAAAGCATCATTTCCATCAAAAGCTATTTTTTCATAAATATCCGTGGAGTTAGAAAAATCTGTTTCTGGAGCGGCTAAAACATAAACATGGGGGGAAATTTTACCGATGCGACGATAACGATGAGCCTCTTGACGATAAAATCTTTCTTTTTGAAAACTAGCTATAATTAAGGCTTCTTCAGTGTTTGCTAAAACCTGATCTTCCATAGCGTGAGATAGTGCTGTTAAAGAAGATTTGAAATAGATTTGAGTTCGCCACTTGGGGAAAACTTTTAGTAAATCTGTAACAACAGAATTAGAATTGCTCATGGAATCTGTTTAATTTTTGGTCAGCTTTGCTTTCTGGTTGGGAAATGACAAATAAATCTCTCTATCCGCTGGTGGTAACAATTAATTGCACTAAATCTTATCGTACTATTACTTGGTTATGGGTGGTTATTGCTTTATGGCTAATTTATGTTAAGTTTTCTTACAAAAAAAATTTATATCTAATTTTTAGGGGCGGTTTTCACTGATTTATTTAGATAGTGATTTCTTTTTTGTTGATTCAGCTTTGTTTTTATAATATTTTTATTTTTCGATAATATTTTTTTAATTATCTAGGTTTTTTACCACATATTCACCATCACAATCATCATTTTATTCATTGTTTTTCTCTAGTTTTAAATATATATAAAGTTTTGTTAATGCGGTTATAAGTTTTTCTAAGTTTGACTAAGTGTCAATGTTTAAGTGTTTTTACGTACCTATACTGAATCTTTGTCAAGGATATTTAAAGATAACAAAAAGTATCAATATAAATTGGTATTGATGATAGCTATAAAAGTAAAAAAAGGGGGTATAATTAAAAATATCTTATAACAAATTATTAAATACTTACTCAGATTAATTGTTGATGTAATTCTTTTTTCTATTATCTTAAAGACCATGAAAATCACAGCTGGTACTATCAAAAAACTATTGAAAGCCGGGTTTCAAGAAGAAGGTTATACCTTGCCAGAAATTTTGGTAGCCTTAGGGATGGCTTCTATGTTGGGGGCTTTAGCTTTAGCTAGTAATCCTTTTGGACAAACTTCTAAATTAAATAATGCAGGGTATCAGTTAGAAGGTATTTTGCAACAAACCCGCACAAGGGCGATCGCCACTACCTCTGCCATCAGGATAGAACCAGATCCCGACAATCCTAGTACGGCTCTAAAAATAGAATCCGCCACCACCAGAGGATGTGAAGCCATCAGTGCTTTATCGGCAGCGGTAGAGAGTGATGAAACACAAATACCAGTGGTTTCCACAAGGGGTTTTAGTGTGGGGGATAAACTCAAAATTGGTAGCGATGATACCGATAATCAGGTAATTGCCATCGATGATAACTCATCATTGCTTACCCTTGGACAAGCCATTGGCTCTACCCAACCTGAAGATGCAGTGGTGGAATTAGCACAAAACTGGGCGCCCGATGGGGCAGTATTGGCGGAGGATTTAACCTTTAATGAACCCATGGAAATTGCCTCTAATGTCACTAATGATGAATGGCGCTTGTGTTTTGATAGTCGTGGTTTTGCCACTCTTTTTGATGCCCAAGGGGTGGTAGATCAAGATTTAGAGCTTACCATTTCCGATACCAGTAATGATGAAGAATTACAACTTAACGTATTAAGGGGCGGTGCGATTACAAAACCAGAACCCGAAGAAATATAAACCCCTAGGATGAATAATTCATCATCCACAAAAAACAGATTTTTCATATCGTAATTCCCAAGAGCAAAATCCATCCACCCAAGTACACCAAATCAGATGAATAGATTGCACCATGACAAAAACTTAAAAAAGATTAAATCCGAGGGAGGTTTTACCCTCCTAGAAGCCACGGTATCGATGTTGTTATTATCCCTTGCCATTTTGTTCAATGCACCCTTGTTGGTGCTACTACAAAACGAAAATACTACCTCAAAGGCTAGACTGGGGGCAACTTCTTTGGCTCGGGATTTATTAGATGAAGTTAGGTCTAGAAAGGCGGTCGCCGCCCCTGTTGATGGGCAGCTACAAACGGGGTTAGATAAATTAGGCTACGAATATGATGCCACCACTTACATTTGTACTTCAGAACCTAAAATAGAAGAAGTACGAGATGAAGTTCTCAAAAAAAACATTTTAAAGGTTACCGAATGTAGTACCAGTAATAGCGACACTGAACTTAGACACATTGTAATACAGATAAAAAGAAATGGACAAACAGAACCAATACACACCGTTCAAACAGCCTTTACCCGTCTTATTCCGCCACCTGCGGCAAACTAATAACTCAGAGAGGGGCGTTAGTATTATTGAAATGTTGGCTTCCATTGCCTTTTCAGGATTGGTGGTGGGGGTAGCTTTTACTGGTTTTAATGAATATCGCCAAAGTTTTGTGCGAGATCAATCCCGTCGTTCTGTTAATCAGTCTTTCACAGGGGTATCATCCCTCATAGGGCCAGATATTTTACAGATAGGGCAAGGTTTAACCGATGATCCTAATTTTCCGACAGTTAGGGTTGTTCAAACAGATATACCCGGAACCACCGACAAATCTTCAATAATTACCATTACTAAAGCCCTAGTTTCATCCTCATTACCTATTTGTGCTGATATTAGTAAGGGAAGTTCTACGGCTAAAATTATGATTAGAGATGATGTTCCAGATAGTAATGGTAAGAAAAAAAGTGGTTGTCAGATACCCGATTCAATACCTTTTAACGATGATAATCCTGATCTCAGTGGTGATGGTTGGCCAGATATTTTAAAGGTTTTTCGAGATAATAGACTAAATCAAGGAGGTTCTATTGAAGCCTATATTTATGCTGGAGAACAGACAGACCTAAATAATAAGAAAGTACATGACTATGAAATATTTAACTATACGGGGGAAATTACTGAGAATCAAGATGGAACTTCCATGACTCCCAGCCAAAATAATGAACCTGCGAGGGCTTTTATCACCACAGATGGTCATACTTGGAAGAATGATTATAGTTCTGTCGGTACTGGTAGAATTCACATCATTGAAAGACGTAGCTACTTTTTACATCGTAAAGAAGGGGAAGACAGTGGCTTTCTTAAATTAATCATTGATCCTCCTCAAGAGATTGTTGATGGTGATTTAAGTAATATTGATGACTATGACACTCTTACTGTGGCTGAAAATATCGCTAATTTCGAAGTGGTGGTCAACATTATTGAGGATGTGAGTGAAGATACAACCCATAAATGTAGGATAATTCCCCCCGGGGATGATGATTGCTTTCCCGATAATCTTCAGTATTCTTGGGCAAAAATTCAATACATTGAAATGATAACTACCCTTGCTCCTGATCAAAAAGATTTTAAACGTAGTGGCTTGACGGAGGAAGATTTAGTTTTGACGGAAAGATTTTTCCCTCGAAATGTCTTTAGTTTTTAATTTTTGTCGTTATTTTGTCTTTATCTAAAATTATGAATAATAATCATCGCCCTTTTTCTATCCTTTATTTTTTACTTAAACTAAAAGCTGTAAAAAATTCTCATGATTCTGGTTATGTGTTAGTGATAGCCGTGGGAATTATTGTTGCCCTAACAGGTTTATTGGCTGTTTATGGACGTTCTAACCGTATCCAAAATGTTGCTACCGACAGCACGGTAGATAGTAGTAGTGGTTTTTTCGCTGCAGAAGCAGCTCTCAATCAAAGAGCCCAGAAATTAAGAACAGTATTTTTGGAAGATGGAACTATTCCCCAGGGTACTTCACCACAGGATTTAGATGATTGCGTTGGTCTTGATCCGAGTTCTGAGGATGAAGATGATCACTTCGAATGTAAAACAAGGACTTTTTCCGCCAGCGCAATAAATAGACAAGATTATGTTGGTGTGACCTATGTGGTCGAGGGGGCTAGGAATATTCTAGGGGTTGTGCCTAGGGGCGATCGCTTCCAAAACCTCACCATGAGCGAAAGCCTTTACTCATTATACGCCCTAGGATTAAAAGAAGGTGCTGATGCGAACCAAGCCTCCGCAATCTTACAGATGGACGTAAGAGCAAGGGAAATTCCCATGTTTCAGTTTGCTGCCTTTTATAAAGATGATCTCGAAATCTTACCCGGTCCTACTATGAACCTAAATGGGCCCATCCACACCGATGGCAGTTTATACTTAGGAGGAGATAATAGTTTAAATATAAAAGGTCAAATAACGGTTGCGGGGCAATTATTTAGTAAACGTAAGGATAAGAATACGAACTATGCCAACGGTAAAGTCAAAATTAGAGATGGGGCAGATAAGAAGTGGATTGATCTAGTGAAAGCAGGTACAGGCTCAACCTCCGCCACTCCAGATCCCATGGATCCTGTTAGGATTGCTAGTGCATATGGTACACAAGTTCAAGTTGGCACAGATCCCATTTCCATTCCTACCCCAGATATTTTGGATAATACAGGGGAATATTTTGAAAAAGCAGATATTCGGATTAATTACACGCCCACGGCTAGTAATGTTGCGAAATACGAAGAGGATGTACCTTTTTCTATTCAAGTTATTAATCGTACAGACAGTAGCGGTAATCTTATCAGTAGCCCAACGGCAATATCTCTAACAGAAGCTCAGCGTAGAAGTTTGCGCCAACCTATTTTGGTTTCCCCACAATTAGCTAGTATCCCCTCTAGTGGGGAAAACTTTATTGCTATCAATGATACAAATCGTGGTAGCGATAATTTTACCGTTGCTCAGAACCCCAATTATAATATCTGTACAGCACCCCATGACTATGATATTAAAAGTGGTAAAATTGAACCTAACTTTGGTACACCAGCCTTTCAAAATACATGGGAAAATTTAACTTGGGAACAACAAAAAGATATTGCCGAGTTCGCTCACGATATTTTAGTTACTAGGGTTCAGGAAAGGAAAGCACCTCTTTTATTTTCTAACTTAGACAAAACAGGAGGAATTCCTGGGTTAACCTTTACAGGATTAAATATCCCCAATATTCCTGCTTCCGCTCAAGTTAGTATGATAGCGAAATTGAATTCCCTGACTCCCAACGAAATTGCTTCTTTACCTTACAGGGAAAGTGATGGTGGGGACGTTGTTCAACGTTGTTTTATTCCAGCGCCCTTAATTGATATTGGTAGAGATTCTGAAAATCATAATACTGATTTTCGTTTTCGTAATCAAAGAGAAGAACGAGATATGCGAATTTTACAGTTGAATATGAAAAGTATGGTAGTTTGGAACTTTGAAGGACAATATCTCAACGGTTCCAATTTAACATCAACCAATCAACTTTTATATCAAACAGCCCCCGAAGATAGCTCTGCACCAAATAACTCTTTTCAGCGTTTAGGAATGGCTGCAAGGGATATTTCTGACGGTGGCTTAGTATTTCACGCAACTATTAATAATAGTCCTGATGATGGTGTTACTTATTATCCTAATGCAGCAACCAATAAAAGTCCTTATGGTTTTGGTATCGTTGAAGCGGATCAACTGCCAGGATTAGGTTTTGCCAACTCATTTAATAAGAATGACCCCACGGGCTTAACTTTTGCGAGTGATCAAGCAGTATATCTTCAAGGTAATTACAATACCAGAAATAAACAACCAGCTTCTGTGTTATCCGATTCTTTAAACGTATTATCGAATACTTGCTTAAATGATGATATGGGTATAAATCATCGTGGAGACGCTCAGAATTGTGATAAAACCTCTAAAAGTAACAGTAAAAAATTGGGTAAAGCTCAGGAAACTATTATTAACGCTGCTTTTTTAGCTGGAAACGACATAACTAATCGTCCTTACTATAACGGAGGCTTAGAAAACTATCCTCGATTTTTAGAAGATTGGAATAGCGTTGCATTACGTTATCGTGGTTCTTTCGTTAATATTTCTCCTCCTTTACGGGTTAGTGGCAAACAAGCAGGAAGTTTTTACAATCCTCCTCAACGGGAATGGGATTATGATCAGAGTTTTAATGATCCTCGTAATCTTCCCCCCCTTACGCCTAATTTTGTTTATCTCAAACAGGATTCCTTCTTCCGTAGCTTTGATCAATAATTATTTATGTTTGGCAAGGGGTTTAAACCCCTTGTTAGGGTAAATTCTGCCAATAGAGAATTAAAGATTATTCTTTGTCTTTGGATTCGGGGGGGCGAGTGGTTTTCCCTTCCATGTTCACGTAGGGGAAAAATTGTATTTTTTCTGGCTCTTTTGTTTTTTTCATTCCCTCGGTGGGTAAATTTACCTCTACTTCCTTGCTTTGGGGTAGGGGATTATTGGGGCTGGTTTTTCTAGGGTTTGTGTTGGGTAGTTTGAGGTTATGGGAAGGAGCATTGACGGCAAATATTTTGTCTAACTCCTCTCTGACGACTTCTACTAAATGGGGATGAAATTCTAATACTTGTCTGATTTCGTTGGCATCACTCAAAAAGCCGTGGATTTTTTGCTTTGCTTCGGTGAGAAATTTTTTTTGTTCTAATAATTCCTGTTGCTTTTTTTGTAAGTCTTTGACGCGCTGGGATAAATCCCCTTCTATTTTTTCAAAAATATCCACATATTCCATGGGTTAGTTTTCCTTTTGTATATTTATTTTTTATAGCTAATTATTCAATAATTTTAACCTTGATTTATAGTTTAGGTGTGGCAAGGTTTAAACAATAGACAATTAATAACCTGTAACCTTTACGGAGGTATCATGCTACGTTCCCTACCATACTTATAAATCCCGAACTGAGGTTAAAGGAATAAAATTAATGAACAAAGGTGTCTAAAATGTCATAAATTTATTTTAAAAGTCGTTCCTGTAAAGTTAAAGTAATAATAGAACGAAGGAAAAAAAGAGCAAATAAACCTGTTAAACCAAATAAAAAAAATGCCCATTGACTATAAATAGTAGATGCTATTAAAATGGCATTTAGTAAAGAAAAACCCATTAAAGAGCCATAAAGAATAGTTTTTAAGGCTAAATAAATGTTTTTAAATATTCGTTCTGTTTCCAAAGAGCGCACCTTAATTTGTAACTCTCCCCCATCTAATTTTCCCTGAAAATCTTGCATAAAACTTTCAAGGGAGGAGGGTTTATTAATTTTTTCTTGAATAAATATTTTAGTCTGGTTAAAAATTGTTACTAATAGGTTTCCTCTATTACCAGCACTGACAATATTTTTAATAAAAGGTTGACTAGCGGCCATGAGGTTGTATTCTGGATCTAGGTTACGGGCAATACCATCGAGGGTAGTTAAAGCCTTGACGATAAATGTCATTTGCGGTGGTAAACGGAAGGGTTGTTGCTCAAACATTACATAAATTTCGGTGCTAATTTCTTGGAAGGCATTAACATCTACGGGTTTATCTCTAAATTTTTCGAGTAAAAAACTAATTAATCTTTTTACTGCCGTCATGTCTGAAACTCTCTCTATCAAACCCATGTAAATGAGCATATCTAAGACTTTATCGGTGTCTTTACGCAAGATAGCAAAAAAAGTTTGGATCATTTGTTCTTGGGCTAATCCTTTTACCTGCGCCATGGTGCCGAAGTCGTAGAAAATAATTGCACCATCTTCTCTTACTGCCATATTACCGGGGTGGGGGTCGGTTTGAAAAAATCCGTCTTCTAAAAGTTGTTTGAGATAACTACAAATACCTGTTTCAATGAGGGGTTTGAGGGCAATCCCTTTTTTTTGTAGGGTTTCTTTATCGTTAATTTTGATGCCTGGTAAAAATTCGAGGGTTAAAATTTTGGCGGTGGTGTATTGCCAATATACTTTAGGGGCTACTATTTTGGGATCTTTTTTAAAGTTTTCCCTAAATCGTTCAGCGTTTTTCCCTTCATTTATATAGTCTATTTCTGAGAATAAAAGCTCAAAAAATTCTTGATAAACTAAGTTTAATTCATATTTTTTAAACCCAGGTAAAATACGATTTCCCATGGTAATAATTTGTTTTAAGACTTGAAAATCTAAGTTAAATAGTTTATCTAATCCTTTTCTTTGTACCTTAATTACTACTTCTTCTCCTGTTCTTAATTTTGCCCAATGTACTTGTCCTAAACTGGCTGCGGCGATGGGAATCGGTTCAAATTCTTGATATATGCTATATACTGAGGTGTTTAATTCTGCTTCTATAAGGGCGATCGCCTCTTGGGAAGAAAAAGCAGGAACTCGATCTTGTAACTTACTAAGTTCGTCAATATATTCGATGGGAATTAAATCTGGACGAGTGGATAAAGCCTGACCAATTTTAATAAAAGTAGGGCCTAATTCAATTAATTTATTAACTAACCATTGCGCTCTTTTATGCCGTTGAAAAGAGCTATTTTTTTGTAAACAAAAATCTTTAAAAAGGTAAAATGTAAATCGGAGGGCAATGTTAAAAATCTGCCATTGACGTTGAAAAGGAGAATAATTATTACGCTCCCATGATATGTTAGGCTCAGTAAACTTCATGCACTTCTTGCGGTAAAGTTATGGTAAAAGTGTTGATATAGTCTTTAGAATTAGGGGACAAAATACTAGAAACTTCAATAGTACCATTTAAATTCTCTATCAAAGACTTAACTAAAGCAAGTCCTAACCCTGTACCTCCATTGGTAACATTTTCTACGTTACTACCCTGATAAAAGGGTTGAAAAATATTTTCTTGCTCCTCAGGGGCAATTTTTGCTCCAATATTAGATATTTCGATGATAAAACCATTACCATTTCTCTCAAAAATTAAATATATTACGGTTTGGGCGGTAGAAAATTTAATGGCGTTAAGCACTAATTCTTTAATTATTAAGTCAAGACTTTTTAAATCTGTTAATAAAAAATCTAATTGAGAGCTAATATTTAAACTTAATTGATGGTGGGCTAATTGATTAATAAAATTTTGTCTAATATCTTGTAAAAAAGAAGATAAATGAATTTTTTGAGGACTAATTTCTATTTCTTTAACCCGTAATTGTTGAATAGTTAAAAGGTTATCAACTAAATTAATTTCTTTATCGCATTCTTGTTCTAAGATATTAATATATAATTCCAAAGATTTATTTTTATTGCGTAATTTAAGCATTTTAAGCCCTGTTTTGAGATTAGATAAAGGGGTTTTTAATGCATCACTCATACTGGCAATAAATTCATCTTTTACTCGATTAGATTCCCTTAATTCTTCTAAATGAAATCGTAGTTTACTAGATAATTTTGCTTGTACATCGAGGCTGAATTTTAGTTGACTGGTGCGCTCGTTGACGAGGGATTGGGTTTTAGCTACGGTTTGTTGATTAATAATATCTGCACTCACTTTTTTTCCAATCCATTTAAATACTTCTATGTCAGCGTCTGTCCATTGTTTTGCACCATAACTTTGTAATATTAAACTTCCTAAAATATTGGGTTGATATGTGGTTTTTTGTCTTTCTAAATAAAGGGGAATAAATAATAAAGAGTTGATTAAATTAAGTTGAAAAAGTTCTGTCCAATCTTCCCCCTGACGATGTTTAATGATTTGTTCAGGGGTTTCTAAAATAGCAATTTTAGGAGCTATTTTCCAAGCATAAATAAGCAATGATGATTGTGATAATTTATTATATTTTATTTCTTGATCAGGCTGATAATTTTGACACTCATGACAGTCAAAAACCTTTTCGACAGTAGCTGAAGGAATTTGCTTATTTTTAGATTTAGTTTGAATGATATGATCATATTTAAATCGCACAATCGAAAGTCTATTTAATTTGAGGACTTTTACGGTATTAATTAGGTCAAGATCAAAAATAGCGTCCATTAAAATAATATTATTCGCCCTTAGTAATTATCCTCTATGATAGTTATTTATTTGAGAATGTGAGATACCGAAAAAGTTATTAGGGATGTTACATTATGTTTCTTTGAGAGTTTTAGGGGATTTTCCTTGGGGTGATGTATTCTGGTTATGGGTTTTATTTCTTGGTACGGGTTTTACTCGGGGACAAGCGTAGGGTATTACTTTTTGTATTTTAAGGGTATCTTTTTCTCGACGACAAAGTATTTTATAGACATATCCTGTCCACAATTTTTTGCTTTTTAACCAATCATAGGTATTATTAAAGGTGTATTTAAATTTTTTAATAAACCCTGTTTCCTTAGCCTGTTCACGAATTTCCTTTAAACCCATGGAACGTTGTACGGTGAGATTTTTTTGCACTGTCCAAATGCCGATAAATTCCCATGTTTCCCACCCTTTGGGGTTGGTGGGCATATCCATATCCCAAGCGACTATTTGAAAGCCGACTAATTTATCATCTTTCATTTTAGGGTAACCCCGAAACCAGTGCGCCCCTAATACTTGTTGTTTGTTGTGGGCTAACCACTTGAGTCGAGCATCTTTGAAGGTTGCTTCGAGGGTGTAGCCATCGGGCAAAATAAGGCTATGACAACTATTTTCTTCGGCAGGGGGTACTAATATACCATAAACCTCGGCGATCGCCTGATGACACCCATTACCTACTAAAATTTTATAGCGCTTCTTGTGGGTGTCGGGGGAAGAAGTGGTTTTTTTCTCGGAATCGTGATGATGAGAAGCCATGGTAAGTTTTTCCGTAAAAAATAATCTGTCAAAAAGTTATCACACTTTGGACGGAGATGTTAATTAAGTTTTTGGTTTAGTTTTGAGTATGGGTAGATGTTGCCCTCGGAAGATTTCTTCACTAGCGCTGCCGAGGTTATCCATCATTTCACCCACCTCACGACTAATGGTTAAGCCCAAAAGGATGGGGGGGGTTAAAAGGCTAATGCCCAATTCGAGGATGAAGGGATTATGATTAGGTTGGTTATTCATATTAATAATATTTTTAAGACCATAAAGCTCTACAATGATTTTACTATAAAATACTTTTTTCTTTTTTCTTCATCAAGGTAGTTGAATAAATCAATTTAGCTAAATTTTTATGATACGGAATGATAAAACAAAAAATATAATGAGACTAAGAAAATATTGTTAGGGTAAAAAATAAAAAATATTGGTTTTCTAAAAAGAATTAACAGATTATCACAATTTATATTGCAATAAATAACTTTATGAATTTTGGACAATCCATCGGTTTTCTAGTTTTTTTAATTTCCCTTTATGTGTTGTGGAAAATTCAACAACTAATGTTACTAATTTTTATGGCGATGATATTTGCCGTAGCCCTCAATCGTTTAGTTAGGGTTTTTTTAGATTTCAATGTTAGTCGTAAATATGCAACGTTGGCTATTAGCGTAATTTCGGTAATTATTCTCAATATTTTAGTAATAGTTATTTTACCCCCTTTCATTGAACAGTTTCAATTATTAATCAATACTTTACCGAGGGTATGGGAAGAGATTAATCCAAGTTTGGAAAATTTTTATAGTAATTATGTGGAAGGTAATTTTGCTGTACCTAGCTTCAATGATATTATCAGTAGTTATTCTTCCTTGGGTAGTAACTTATTCAATAATTTTTTGGTAGTTTTTTCTAATGTGGTAGCGGTTGCTTTACAGATAGGATTTGTCTTATTTTTAACGGTGGTTTTTTTACTTAATCCTTCTCGTTATCGTCATTATTGTCTAAAACTTTTCCCTTCTTTTTATCGTCGTCGTGCCTCGGAAATTTTTGATAAAAGTGAAGGTGCGATTGTTGGTTGGCTAAGTGGAATTTTAATTAATTGTTTATTTATTGGTACTTTAAGCGGTGTTGGTTTATTGATATTTCAAGTAAAATTGGTGTTAGTCCATGCCCTTTTAGCAGGACTTTTAAACTTTATTCCCAATATTGGCCCCACTATTAGCGTTGTTTTCCCCGTAATGATTGCCCTTCTTGATTCTCCTTGGAAAATTGTGGCAATTTTGATTTGGTATTTTATGATTCAAAATATAGAAAGTTATTGGTTAACTCCTAAGGTGATGGCTGATAAAGTTTCTTTGTTACCTGCGGTGACTTTGTTTGCTCAAATATTTTTTGCCCAATCCTTTGGGGTAATTGGCTTATTATTAGCCCTTCCTTTGACGGTGGTAGTTAAAACTTGGGTGGAGGAAGTTTTGTTTAAGGATATTTTGGATAAGTGGGGTGGTGAAACGGAATAATGATGAGAAGGGTTATTTATTTTCAAAGTTGGTGGGCATTGCCCACCTTCAGATTTTAGCTTAACCAACCTGCACTTAAGACAATGGTTAGGGCTACAAAGGTGATGCTTAAGGCCCAGGTAATACGATTCAGGGTAGCTTCTGCGGTTTTTACGCTGGTGAATAATTGAGCTTGTCCACCGATACCACCTAAACCGTCTCCTTTGGGGGAATGGAGTAATACTACTACTATTAATAAGAGGGCTGATACTGCCCAAACGATTTGTACGAGTTGATAAGCTGTCATGAAGTTAATATATTGATAATTTTAGTATGGATGCCTTTTCTATTATGGCTGATTATGGGATGGAAAAAAAGCATTATAAGTAGATTGTATATTGGCAGTTGCCCCACCGTGTAATTTATTACACGGCTAATGCTGAATGTTCAATGAATTGAACTAAGATTGTTGATTTTAAACAGAAATACTGACAGGGGTACGACTTTTTTTAACATCATATTCTGCTTTGAGGATCATCGATCGCCCCGTCATCTCGTTAGGTTGGGCTAATTGGAGGATTTCGAGGATGGTGGGGGCAATATCAGCTAGTTTTCCATCTTCCCGAAGATTTACATCACCGCCATGGCCAGGGATTTTACGTTTTTCCCCTTCTACTAGAATAAAGGGTACTTTATTTGTGGTGTGGGCAGTCCAAGGATTATTTTCCTCATCGCTCATATATTCAGCATTACCATGGTCTGCGGTAATTATCACTGTACCACTAACTTGGTTAATGGCTTCTAATAGTTTTCCTAAACATCTATCTACCGCTTCAATGGCTTCTACGGCCTTATCTAACATTCCCGTATGTCCTACCATATCAGGGTTAGCATAGTTTAACACCACAAAGGCATATTCTCCCTTGGTGATGGCTTTACAAGCCACCTGAGTTAATTTTTCCGCAGACATGGCGGGGGCTTTATCATAGGTAGATACCATCGGACTTTGTACTAATTCCCTATCTTCTCCCTCGAAAGGTTGTTCTAATCCACCGTTAAAGAAATAGGTGACATGGGGATATTTTTCGGTTTCAGAAGTACGAAATTGTTTTAATCCTGCATTGGCAATGACTTCCCCTAAAAGATTGGTTAATTGTTCGGGTTCAAAGGCTACTTTAACGGGTAAATTAGGATCATATTGGGTAAAGGTAGCGAAACTAAGGGGTTTTACTAATTCTCTCTCGAAGCCGTCAAATTCTTCCATGGTGAGGGCGTAGCATAGTTGACGGGCTCTATCGGGGCGGAAGTTATAAAATATTACTCCATCTCCTGCTTGAATTGAACCTTTAGCGAGGCGAGTGGGTTCGATAAATTCGTCGTTGATGTCTTGTTGGTAAGATTCTTCGATAAGGGCGATCGCACTTTTTTCGATAATATGATCATCTTGGGTATATAAATCATAGGCTTTTTTCGTTCTATCCCAACGACGATCCCGATCCATGGCATAATAACGACCACAGATAGTTACAATTTTACCAAGACCAATTTTGTCGATATGTTCTTGAATGGCTTTAACATAGTTAATGGCATCGGTGGGGTTAGTATCTCTGCCATCGGTAATTACATGGACACATACATCACTAATGCCCTGTAATTTAGCTAAATCTAATAAGCCAATTAAATGATCTAAGTGGGAGTGTACCCCACCATCGGAACATAAACCCATTAAATGTAATTTTCCTTTGGATGTAATGACATCTTGACATACTGATTCTAGGGCAGGGTTACTAAATATTGAGCCATCTTCTACTGCATCGGAAATTCTTACTAATTCTTGGGGTACAACTCTACCTGCCCCAATGTTTAAATGTCCTACTTCTGAATTTCCCATCTGTCCATGGGGTAATCCCACCGCCTTCCCTGAAGCATTGATAAGGGTATGGGGATATACTTCCATTAATGTATCCATGATAGGAGTTTTGGCAAGGGCGATCGCATTTGCTCGATCATCTTCACGAAAACCCCATCCATCTAATATTACTAGCACCACTGGAGAAATTGCCGCCTGACTCATAATATTTATTCCTAGTCTTCTACAAATTGTCTAATTAGCTGCAATTTGATAATAACATTGAAAGAGTGAACAGTGAACAATTAACCGTAAAGAGTTATCCGAAAATCTTAACAACTCTTGTCTTGTTTTTTGGGGAATGATCGATAATATTTTTATTCTTTTAATCATGGTCATAATAGTTAATTGTTAACAATAATCATAATATTTTCAAAAGTTATCTATTAAATATTATTATCAGTAAGTTTATAGGTTAGGACTTGATAAATGAAAAGATAAGATATAAAATCTTTTTTTTATATTTTTAAATGGAGGTAGTAGAAAGGTTATTAATTTTTCTGAAATTATTTTTTATTTAATCATAGTAAGGTTTTTGGATGATTATTAATTTAGTATTAAGTTTTTTATTTCTCTAAACATATAATTTTTAAAAGATTCTTATTACCGTAATATGGTTTATTAATTTTTCTCAACCCCCTTTTTTTTGCTTTCATTAAAACCTCTGTAATGGTTTATTGACACAATGATTAATTCTAAATATTCTCAAAAAAACAGTTTTATCGTTCATCACTATTAACAATAGCTAACTTTTTGAGTGAGATAATTTTGGCCATTTATCAATAATAAAAAATCTCTTTTTTTATATTAAAAATAAATTGAATGGTTTGTTTTGCTTAATTTATTAACTTTTTCTGGCACACATGATAACAAATTTGTAACCCATGGTAAAGCAGGTTAGAGGTGATGGGGAGTATGGGTGATGGGGAGTAGAGGAGTAAAGGTGATAATAGTTTATGATGAATTCCTGAATCAAAATATATCTTAGTTCAATTTATTGAACGAACTACCGTTAGCCGTGTAATTTATTACACGGTGGGGCTGGGAAGATACAATCTATTTATAATGAATTTTCCCAACTAGATGTAATTTATGACACGGTAGGGCAACTATGGTACTCTAATCACTAAAATAACTTTAATTGTCGAGAAACAGGAGCAAAGGAGGAACGGTGATGGGGTGTGATGCCATATTCCTCGATCGCCCTTAAGTGTTTTTTAGTACCATAACCTTTATTATTTTCTAGGTCATAATGGGGATATTGTCGGCTATACTCCACCATTTTTTGGTCACGCCATACCTTTGCCAAAATACTAGCGGCCGCAATAAGGGGCGATCGCCCGTCACCCTGTATCATAGTAATCTGGGGTAAACCAAGACGGGGAATAGACTGATTCCCATCCACCAAACAAAGCTCAGGGATAGATTTTAAAGTCATTATCGCCTCATACATAGCCAAAAGGGAAGCCTGAAGAATATTAACCTTGTCGATAGTCGCCACATCCACCACCCCCATGGCAGAATCCGTCACCAAAGATTGAATTTTAGGTACTAACCCTTCTCGTTTTTTAGGGCTTAACTTCTTACTATCCTTCACCCCCAAATCAGTTAATAGGTGAACTTTGTGGACAGGCATCACCACCGCCACCGCAACCACTTCCCCAAATAGACACCCTCGCCCCACCTCATCAACCCCCGCCACCAAAGCAGTAGGGGCAAGAGAATCTAGGGCAAAGGTATCATCTTTCATCTATTCCTCTGTTTTTTTACGACGACGGCGACGGGTACGCACCACGGGGCGATCGCCACTTAAAGCCTCCTTAACCACAGCCTCCGCAATAGTCTCAGGTTCAACTACCTTAGTAGCAGTAGTTTCCGTATCTCCATTCTCCTCCATAGTGAAATCATCATCATCATCAAGCATTTCCGACTCACCCTCATAACTTTCCTCAACCTTCAAAGGTAAAGAAACCTCCATTTTCTGATCTTCTTTCTCCACACTGCCATGATTATCATCCACATCCACCGAAGAGGAACTAAAAATAACCTCCGAATCCCCATCGGCTTTATTATCATTCGCCAAACCATTATCATCATCTCCCCCCCCAGACTCATCGGGAGACTGCACATAAACCAGCACCGACTTAGGATCTTTAATTTCCCGCTCCAAATGTAATAAAGGAGAAACCCCCATCATCGCATAAATATCCTGTTGTGCCTCCGACATCGTCACCACAACCTTTTCTAGCTTCGCCTCATCCCGTCTAGCACTGCGAGATAAATAACTGCGCTCCTTACGCTCAGGCTTCGGAGAATCCGTGTCAGCCCCATTCTTATGATTCTCATTAACATCATCCTTACCTCCATCACGGCGACGACGACGACGACTATTATCATTATTATCACCACTACCATTGCCCGACTCATCATCTTTCCCATCGGTGTTAATAACCAAATCATTATTAACATTAATAATGGGCTTTTCATCAATGGTTGGTTTTTCAAACCCCTTATTAATAACAGGTTGAGTAAAATTAGTTACCATCTCAATATCTTGATGGCCCGGTAAATGAGCCATAACCCCCAAGCCCCCACAATGGGAACAGGTTTGCCCAAACAACTCATAAATATTTTTACCCTGACGTTTTCTCGTCAATTCCACTAACCCTAACTCCGTTAACTGAGCGATTTGGGGCGCTGCCTTATCCGACTTGAGGGCTTTCTCAAAATCTTGGATTAACTCTAACTTATCCTTACGGGAATCCATATCAATAAAGTCGATAATGATTACCCCACCGATATTACGTAACTTAAGTTGTCGGGCAATTTCAAGGGCGGCTTCTCGGTTTGTCCAAGAAACTGTCTGCCGAGAAGTTGCCGAATTAGTAAACGAACCAGAGTTAACATCAATTACCGTCAAGGCTTCCGTCGGTTCAATGATAATATAACCCCCCGATGGTAAATCAACCCGAGGTTTAAGCGCTTCTTTGATGGCCGCATTGACTCGGAAATAATCCAAAATGGAATTATAACCTTGATGACATTCAATGACAACCCCACTGGGATGACGGTTAGCACTCCAATCATTGAGTTGTTTTTTCACCCGCTTAACACTGCTTTCGGAGTCCACCACAATGCGATTAACCTGATCACTATACATATCCCGCAACACCCTTTGGATAAAGTCATCGTCACGGTTTAACAGGGCCGGGGCTTTAACGGAGTTTGCTTCTAATTTAATTTTTTCCCACTGTTTTTGTAAAAATTCTAAATCTTCGATAATCGTTTCTTCTGCTTTTCCTTCTGCTTCTGTTCGCACTAATAAACCCATTCCCGCCGGTTTAGAAAGGATAGACAAAGCCCTGAGACGATTCCTTTCATTTTCATTTTTGATACGACGAGATAAACTTACTCCTCTACCATGGGGCATCAATACGAGGTAACGACCTGGTAAACTAATATTACCTGTTAAGCGAGGTCCTTTGTTGCCCGTAGGCTCTTTCATCACTTGAACTAATACTTTTTGATGGGGGCTTAATAGTTCGGTAATGGAGGCGGAATTTTTTCTTAATCTCAGAGGGCCTAAATCGGTGACGTGGATAAATCCGTTTTTTTCTGCGTCTCCTATATTAACAAAGGCGGCATCAATACCTGAGATAACATTTTCTACTGTTCCTAAATAAATGTCTCCGACTTGTTGATTTCCTGTGGCGACTACCAACTCTTGAATTTGATCTTCTGCGAAAACTGCCGCAATGTGATTTTTTTCAGCAATTATTATTTGTTTTGACATTCAATATTCCTCGAAAATTTTAAAATCTTTATCAATATGAAAAATTACTTTTAAACAAACTAAAAAATCAATAATAACTTGATGATTTTTTTATCAACACCTATAAATACTATGAAAAACAGACACTATAATAACTCGTGAAAACACATATAGATTTATTTTTTTGTTATTATAAGACGTTTTCGTTAACTTTAATTGGTGTTAATTGTGACTGATAACATGGTATTCATCGATTAATATTTCAAGATCACTTCTTTTTGTTCATATAAGTCTAAAGCCATTAATTATTTTTAAATATCCCCATCTAAGTCGCTATGGTAATAGCAATTTTTTACAAAAATATCCCTTTTTTATTATCCCTAGACTACCTAAAATAGTTAGTTTTATTAGTTAAACAATTTTGATTGGATTAACTTTTTTTATTGCAGTCTTATCAAATCTAATTTTTCCGTTGTCGTTTGGGATTGAATTAAGATAAATTTAATTACCTTAACAATAACTCACCCCTACAACTAAAATTTTGTCATAGAATACTGAAATTAACTTTCTATCAGATAAAACATATAAATCTTCTGAGTGATATTCAATGGCTTTAATATTTAGTGGAGCTAAGACTGTAGTATTCAGATGGTGAAATGTTTTTGGTAGTAGAGAGGGAAGAAAAAGATTCCTACGATTAGGTTTTATCTTTTTTTGGGGACAATGGAAAACGATTTATTGTCATAGGACAAACTTTATGGGAACTATTAACAGTTTTTTAAAGTTTGCTATTGATTTTATATTATTTTAACTAATTTTACCATTTTTCGGTAATTTAGCTATCTCTACTATCAAAAAATAGTTTTTTGATTAAAGGGAAGTTTGAGTTAATGATTTTTTTGGGGAGAAATGGGGCATGATTTTACGATTTGCCTTGGGTGTTTTTGGTGTATATCCTTGTCTTTTCTCCCTTAGGTTTATTATTGGTTAGCTAGATAACTAAGGTAGGTATTTTGCAATAACATTGCCACTGTCATCGGGCCTACTCCCCCCGGTACTGGGGTAATATAGGAGGCAATATCTTTGATGGCTTCGTAGTCAACATCGCCGACTAATTTTCCTTTGCCTTGGGCGGTTTCGATGCGATTAATGCCTACGTCAATAACTACGGCGCCTGGTTTTACCATGTCAGCGGTAATCATTTCGGGTTTCCCTACTGCCGCAACGAGTATGTCGGCGTTTTTGGTAACTTCGGCAAGATTAGGGGTGCGAGAATGGGCGATGGTGACGGTGGCGTTTTCTTCTAGTAGCATGAGGGCGAGGGGTTTTCCTACAAGGATACTTCTACCAACGACGACGGCTTTTTTTCCTGCGATGTCGATGTTATATTCTTTGAGGATTTCCATTACTCCTGCGGGGGTGCAACTGCGTAATCCTTTTTCTTGTCTGACTAATTTTCCGAGGTTGTAGGGGTGAAGCCCATCGGCGTCTTTTTCGGGAAGGATTTTTAGTAATAAGCCCACTGAGTCGAGATGGGAAGGGAGGGGCAATTGTACTAAAATTCCATCTACGCGCTCGTCTTGGTTTAACTGTGCGATCGCACTTTCTAAATCCTCTTGGGTAGCATTGGCCTGGAAATGACGACTAAAGGATTCCATACCTATTTTTTGACAGGATTTTTCTTTATTGCGTACATAAACGGCACTAGCTGGGTTATCTCCTACCATTAATACTGCTAATCCGGGCGCTCTTTTTCCTTGGGCTACTTTTTCACTGATTTGGGTTTGTAGCTGATTTTGGATTTTTTGGGCTAAACTTTTACCGTCTAAGATTTTAGCAACCATGTTAGTAATAATTATCTGGGTTATTATGATACTTGAACTTTAACTTTTGATGATTATATAGGGATATTTTCCTTTATGGTCATTTTATTGTAATTATTTAGTTATGAATCGATTTTTTGGCTCTTGGCGTTCGATGTTAATGGCGATCGCACTTATAACCACAGGATGCGGATATTTAATCCATGGGGGATTTGCGGGGGAAAATAATATTTCCATTGAGGATGTGGAATTTTTTGCTTTAGAGGGTAACAATCAAGTCAAAGTTGAGGGGGAAATAACCCAAGTAATTCCTTTGGTTAATGGCTATGCTTATGAAATAAAAGATAATACAGGCTCTATTTGGGTGACGACAACGGGCGATAAACCCGAAGTAGGACAAAATATTGTTACTTCTGTCACCATTCAAGAAGAAGAAATTATCATCGACGAAAAGGATATGAGTAGTTTTTACCTCAGAGAAGTAGTTGAGGAGGATAGTAATATTTCGGAAAATGAAACCGAAGCGGACATAAACCCTGATGATACCATGGAATCAGAGGAGGAAAATCCAACCTCCGAAACCGACAACGAGGAATAAGGTTAAATAAATAAATTCCTCATTCCCAATCCTAATTAATCGATAATATTAACTAAAGGTAAATCATGACCATTAATATCCATAGCCTCTAAGCAACTATTGATATTATTAACCGCCTGGTTGTAGATGATAGCATCAGACTGTAGCTCTTGGGTTAACTGTTGATTATAGGCAATTTTTTCCTTTGCTTCCTGTTCGAGGGTTTGTTTGAGATTTTCCCTTGCCATGTCATACTTTTGTAAAATACTATCTGCCATTTGTTTTGCCATGGGTATCAAATTGGTTTTGATGGTTTGATTGATGGTTTGACGAAAAACTTGGCGTATGGTGCGATCTATTTTTGGTTCAAAATCTAGGCGTAATAGTTGACGGATAGCAGGTTCAGATTCTACCATAGCAGAAGAATCATAGGCTTGGGAAGTTTGTTTGAGGGTTTCCCGAAATTGGTAGATAGAAAATGTACCTTCGCTGTAGAATTGAGGACTTTCCCTTACGTAGCGATCGCACTCTGTACTAGCTTCAGATTGTAGCGCATAGAGTAACTTAGTTTCTAAATCCTGTAACTCTTTTTCAATACCCCCATCATCCCCCAATAAACGATATAAATTACGATAACAATCCTGTTGACGAACATCGTAGGTTAAATTTTGAATAAAATTAGCTACCAAATCCTTTAAACCATCCTTTAATAAATCCTCTAAAGCATTGGCGATGTAATAAAGGGCTTCCACCAAAACCGCAATGAGGGGCGCTGTTTGATTGCGAGGATGAGACTTCACCGCCAAACTGTAGGTATCTGCTACAGAGAAGTTATTCAACAACTCATCAAGGTAATTAACAAAACGATTTTGTAACCGTTGAAAATCTTGATTAAAAGCCTTATTTTCATTGGTAATAATCAAATTTACCTGCTCATTAATATACTGCTCATATTCATGACCAATTGCCCTTAACTGATTATTTAAATCTGCTAACTTTTGCTTTTTCATTGCCTCAATTTCTTGAGGCTCACTATCTAAATTCCTTTGTAAATCATGATAAGATTCCTTTAAAGGCATACAAATAGATTGTAAATCATTAGCTAAATTTTTATATAATTCTGGTTGTTTTTCTTCTCTCAAATAACGGCTAATTTCTAATTTAAAAATATTAATACCGCTATCGATAATCAACTGTTCAATTAAAGGAGTTCCCCATTCATTTAAAATTCTTTCATAGTTGGAATTTGGGCTTTCATAACCATGAACAGAAACTTTAAAATCAGTACGGGTTAATTTGCCAGAATTAGCACAATAATTATTAAACTCACTGATAAATTGAGGAGTTTCTTCCTCACCCCCAGCGCCCTTAATACTTTCAGCAAAAATAGTGTCTAAACCAAAACGATTATCAAAGGAAGTATGTTTAATTTGACTACCATAAAAACCTAATAAACCACTGGTTTTATAAATATGATTAGTATGATTAAATTCACTGTTTATTAAACCATCTAAACGCTGTCTTAACTGTCCATTATACCAAGTTTGATCAATGCGATTAAACACATAAAAAACTCGATCTCGAATGGCAGAATTAGTCTTTAATCTTTCTAATAAATCCGTTTCAGCTTGGGTTAAATCCCCTGCAGAAGCTGGTTTTAAGACACACACCACGGCCGAGGTGTTAGGATCTTCAATTTTACGATAAGCTAAGTCAGCATCCTTTTTTATGGGTGCATCGATACCAGGTAAATCCACCAATACGTTACCATCTTCGAGGAGGGGATGATAACAGTAGTAGTCAAGACGTTTTAAGACTGCCGAGTTTCTTCCCCGTCGGGCATAACTAGCAGCTTCACTAAGATTGGTAAAATTAAATTGCTCCATGGAATAGGTAGCATTTTGTATGGTGTGGATTTTGTCTCGGTTGGCTTCAAATCCTGATAATAGAAGCCGTAGGGCGTTAGCTTGTTTTCCTAATTCTGATTTGTTATGCCCTCCTTCCTGACGGATAATATCATCACAGATGCCTTTTAATTCTTCCATGACGGGGGCTTGATTGATGTTTATGTCTTTTAAGTCGATGTTGAGAATTTGGGCAAGGATAGAAGCCTGACTCCTGATTTGGGCTTCACTAAGGAAGGTTAAAATTACCTTTTCTTCTTGGGGGGGGCATATTCAATATAGCATTCTGTGCCTGTGGCGTGTCCTTCAGCACTATATAATAATTCTCTTTCGAGAAGGGCGTTAATTAACATGGATTTTCCCGCACTAAAAGCCCCGGCGAATACGATTTCAAACTTAGGGGCGATCGCCTTTTGTAGCGAAGTTTCAAGGGATGAGGTATCATGATGTACCCTTAGTTCAGGATTTTTTTGTAATAGTTCAATGATTTGATTTACTTGGGAGGCTAAATCTTGACATTGGGGATGAATACTAGGCATAACTGGGAATAAAATCCTCTTGATGTATCTTTTCCTACATTATGACTATTTTTAAGAGTAAAAAAATCTTAATTTATTGTTATTTTTTCTGTCTGAGCAAAATTAACTAGCAGTTTCTAAATTACCTACGGCTTTATGTTCAGGGATAAAGGTTTGTTGTGCTAACCTTTGTATATCCTCCGCAAAAAAGCTCGTAGTAACCCCTAACGGGGTTTTTATGGCTAAAGCCATGACTACAAACTAAGATAGGGAATAACTTTAACTAGCCGTTTCCAACTTGCCAATGGTTTTATGTTCATCGGTAAAGGTTTTTTGGGCTAAGGTTTGTATGTCTTCGGCTGTTACTGCATTAAGGGCATCTAAACGGGTAAAGAGATTACGCCAATCCCCTGTTTTTGCTTGATATTCTGCCAAAAGATTTGCCATACCTCCATTGGAGTTAACCGAGCGCAATAAATTGGCGGTGGCTTGGGTTTTTACCCTTTCTAACTCCTCAGGTGATACTAACTCTGTTTTGAGCTTTTCTATCTCCTTATCTAATTCTATGGCTAATTCTTCGGGCGATCGCTCCGGGGCGCAAACTCCATAAAATAACATCAAATTTTCGTATTTATCCCCTGGAAAACCACTAAAACCAGAGACACTGAGGGCAACTTTTTTGTCTTCTACTAAGGATTTATATAAACGAGAAGTTCTACCATCACTTAAAATTGAACCCATAATTTCATATACCAGATAATCAGGGTCATTTAAACTAGGAATGTGATAACCCTCAAAGTATAAAGGTTGGGAGGGATATTCTACCACAACTTCCCTTGTTTCATTTTGTTCTGGTTCATTTATACTAAGACGAGAGGGTTTGACACTATCTGGAAAACGTCCAAAATATTCCTCTGCCATTTCTCTGGCTTGATTGGGATTAACATCCCCTACCATGGCGATGGTAATATTACCGCCCCCATAATGGGTATCAAAAAAATCTTGGACATTAGTTTGGGTTAAATTGCGAATATCTTCCTCAAAACCAATGACAGGGCGACGATAGGGATGGGAAACAAAGGCAGTTAACAAAAATTCTTCCACCATTTTACCGATGGCAGAATTATCAGTGCGTAGTCTTCTTTCTTCTAAGATAACGTCTTTTTCTTGATAAAATTCCCTAAAAACGGGATCTAAAAATCGATTAGACTCAAGATACATCCACAATTCTAGTTTATTGGAAGGAAAATTATAAAAATAGGCGGTATAGTCAGCGGAGGTAGCCGCATTTAAACCTACTCCCCCTTCGATTTCGACAATTTGCCCAAATTCGTTTTGGTTTACATACTCACTAGCTTGTTGATTTACTTGTCTAAATTCTGTTTCTAGTTGAGCTAATTTTGGTTGATTATTTTCTTTTTTTGCTTGTTGAATTTGGTCAAAGAGTTGCGCTAATTTATCTAATAATGGCTTTTCTTGTTCATAGTTAATGGTGCCTATTTCCGATGTTCCTTTAAAGGCTAAATGTTCTAAATAATGGGCTACTCCTGTTTGCCCTTGGGGTTCATCGACTCCCCCTACATCTACATAAGTAACAAAAGAAATGATGGGAGCTTGGTGATTTTCGAGCAGAATAAATTTTAAACCGTTATTAAGAGTAAATTCGGTAATATTATTTTTTACTTGTTCTAAATAGGGGGTAATTGATCTATTTTCGATGGTTCGTGCAACGGCTGAATTAAGATTAAAATTCCAAATTAATAATGTTGCTAAGAGTAATGAAAATATTTTTTTTAGGGTTAAAGTTGATGGTTTTAAGGGTGAGTTGAGGGGTTTAAACCTCTGGTTATCAATAACTTTTTTCATGGTTTATTTACTGCGTTTGATTTTTGCTAAAACTCTATTAGATAAAAGCTCTAACTCTGGTAATTTTAACAGTTTGCCAAAAATAAGGAAAAGTGCGATCGCCCCTATACTAGCCACAGAGAGATTAATAAATTGCAGAATAAAACTTTCATCACCCCAAAAAGAAGTTAAACCCTGATGAATACCCCAACAAGCAAAGCCAGAAATCACACTAGCAACCACGAGGATGACAAACACCCCAGCCCACTCTAGCAGAGGCAAACCATTAAGGCGACGATGTAAAAGAGCAATGAAAATGATTAAAGAAATCACATTAACTCCAATGGTGGCAAATACCAAGCCTTGCACCTCAAAACTTCTCACCAACACATAATCGAGGAAAGCATTAAGAAAAATATTAAAAATGCTAATCTTAAAAGGAGTATTACCATCCCCAAGGGCATAAAACACCCTAACTAATACATCCCTTGCCAAATAGAAAAACATCCCCAAAGCATAGGCTAGTAAGACAGGGGCAACAATGGAGGAAGCATCGGCGCGAAATACTCCCCTTTCATAGATAATTCTGACAATGGGTTGGGATAATGCCACAAAAATAGCACTAAAGGGAAACATAGTTAATCCTGTTAACACAAGACTTTGACGAATTTTTAATTTTAATTCCCCCCAATTTTCAGGCTCAGTGAGACGGGAGAAGACGGGTAAAAAAGGTACGAGAATCACGTTAGAAAGGATGCCTACAGGGGTTAAAACCACAAAATTGGCGTAACGCATGGCCGCCGCCGCATTGGGCAGATAGGAGGCAAAGAATAGGTCTGTATAAACGTTGATATGTAACATTCCTGATGAGAGGGTGGCGGGAATCATTACTTTCATAACGTCTTTTACCCCTTCCCTACCAAATTCAAAGCGAAAGCGAAAACGACTAATACCCGATTTGACGAGGGCTATTTGTTGGGCTAACCATTGCCAGATACCCCCTAACAGGGTTGTTGATGCTAAGACAATTCCCCCTAGTCTCAAATATTCAGGATCGTTGATTTGTCCGCCCAAAACCCACAATAAGCCCCCCACCCCGATGATGGTGGTTAAGCTAGAGAAAAGGGGGCTTAAACTCGGTAGCCAGTATTGATCTGAGGCGTTAAGGCTACCAAAACCGATGCCCACTAAACCCGCAAAAATGGCTAAAGGTGCCATGATTTTAAATTGGGTAATGGCGATCGCCCTTACTTCTGAATCTAAACCGGGGGCAATTAAATCAATAAAACGACTAGCATAAACAATCAAAATAATGGTTACTACAAATAAAATACCCGTCACCAAAGTTGTAACGGTTTCAATTAAGGGCGCTGCTTCTTTTTGATCTCGTTTTGCTAAAACACTCACCAAAGCGCTGTGGAATGGTCCATTTATTCCCCCCAAAAGGATTAATAAAAACCCAGGTATCACATAGGAATAAGCATAGGCATTGGCCACCGCACCAACCCCAAAGGCAGCCGCCACCACTTGTTCTCTTACTAACCCAGTTAATTTACTGATAAATGTACCAATACCAACTATCCCCGCAATATTGCCAATGGATCTTGTTTTACCTTTGTTCACGCCTAGAAAAGAATATTATGACTTGACTTATTATCTATGGATGATGAACAATTGACAATAATTTAAGGTCTTAGGTGTTGGGTTTTCGCTCTTATCTTCTGTGGTTTTACCCCGTGTAGAGAATTGCATTAATGGTGATGGTGATCATGATTCATGGGTAAAGACTCTTGGGGTTGAACGTTATTGAGCTTAATCAAACTCATATCCTGTCTTCCATAACTCATAACGCCCATGGTAACTTGTCCAAGGGCAAAAATTCCCATAGATACCAAACCAATGGAAAATACTCCCATGGGTACTAATCCAATGGAAATTACGCCATGGGGAATAGCACCGATGGAAATTAAACCATGGGGAGAAATACCGATGCACAATATGCCATCGTGGGGGGCAATACCGATTTGAATTAGTTTTTTGTTTTTTAGAGTTAGTCTCATGGAGGGTAAAACATATAATATCGAGATGACCAAAATATATATACCAAAGGTTTTTTGTGTCAAAAGACACTCTGTCAAACTTATGTATTCATAATCAAAAAATAGGGTAATTCGGAGGGAGAATAAGGAAGGGGCAATAGTGATAGTATCTTAAATACTAGGTTAGTTTAATCATTGAACTATATTTCATACCATAATTAAGATCGAGCTTCTCTAATAGATATAGTCAATGCTTGTCATAAAATTATTAAGTATAAAAATGGATTAAATAAAGCACAATTTTTGGAAAATGATCAAGTTCAATCTGCCATTTCATATCAACTGCTGATTATTGGGGAAGCCGTTAAACGTATTTCCTTTGAATTAAGAAATAATCATCCACAAATCCCTTGGTCTTTAATCGCAGGAATGAGAGATAATCTAATTCATGAATATGGCGATACAAACTTAGATGAAGTCTGGAAAACATCGGATATTGATATTCCCCAGTTATTAGAGCTAATAGAAAAACTTGCTCCCCAAAACAATCAAGAATGAGATTATATCAAGTTCAGATAATTCGTTATTAATAGATTATACCTTCGCCCACCGTGTAATGAATTACACGGCTAATAGTAATTCGTTCAATAAATTGAACTAAAATATTGGGCATTGCTTAATCATGGTGTGAAATATAATTGAATAACACTAGAAATTAAGACATTAAAATAGTATCACTATTGCCTGTTCCCCGTTCCCTGTTCCCTCCCTCAATAAAAAATCATATCTTAATTCACCAACGCCGATATTATTTGCGTTTTCGGAAACTTGCAAGAAAACTACTTCAAATAAGCGATAGTAACCCCTGTACCCCCTTCATTGCGGGGGGCGGTTTCATACTTGCTCACTTGGGGATGCCGTTGTAAAAAGTCATGAACCCCAGTGCGTAAACTCCCTGTACCCTTACCATGGACAATCCATAATAGTCCTAATTCCGTGGCAGAGGCGATCGCCCTTTCCAGTACAGGTTCTGCTAAATGTACCCTTTGCCCACGAATATCCACAGTATTTTTTTCTACCCTTACCCTTGCGGTAGTCTTGGCGGGTTGATTTTTACTTGGCGTCTTAGGCGGTTTTTGTTTCACCTCTGTTTTCGGGGGTTTTTCCTTCTCAAACCTCTTACCATCCAAAGATTCAATATCGGTAAAGGGCAATACCATCTTCATTATGCCGAAACGAGCGCTTAACTGTTCGGCGGTTTCATCCACATCTAACACCTCGGCGGTTTGCCCAAGGCTTAATATTCTCACCCTCTCCCCTACCTTGGGTTTATAACTAGATTTTTTACGGGATTTTTGGATGGGGCTTAAGAAGCGATCGCCTATTTTCTCCAGATTTTCCCTTGCCTGTTGGGCTTCCTGAGCGGTGGGGTTACCTTTTTTCTGTAACTCCTTAATCACCTGGGCAATCTGACTTTTCGCATCAAGGAGCATTTTTTGCACCGCTTGTTCTTGCTGAGATTTTAAATCCCTTTCTCGATCCTGTAAAGAAGTGGCTTTGGCTTCTACTTCTTGATAGAAACGCTCGGTTTTGCTTAATAAATCCTGAGCCTGTTTATGTTTTTCCTCCTGTTCCCTTCTTTGGTTTTCTAACTCGCCAATTAACTGGTTGACATCCTGAGAAAAGCCCCCTGCCAACTCTTGGGAATCGGCAATAACATCCGAGGGTAAACCCAACCTTTGGGCGATAATGATGGCATTGGAGCGCCCCGGGATACCCCACAATACCCGATAGGTGGGTTGTAAACTGACATCGTCAAATTCTACGGAGGCGTTTTCAAAGCGACTGTCGTTATATTTGAGGGTTTTTAGTTCCCCGTAATGGGTGGTGGCGATGGTCAGTAAATTATGGTCGGCAAGATGTTTGAGGATGGCAATGGCGATCGCACTGCCTTCGGTGGGATCTGTTCCTGCCCCCACTTCATCAAGCAATACAAGGCTATTAGAAAGCTCATTTCGCCCCTGTTCTTCGGTTACGGTGGGGGAGTCATCATCAAGGTTCTGGCTTGGTGTAGAGCCATGGAGGGCATCCATAATGCGAATAATACGGCGGATATGCCCTGAGAAGGTAGATAAATTTTGCTCGAGGGATTGTTCATCGCCAATGTCCGCTAAAACTTGATCAAACCAAGGTATTAAAACAGGATCTTTAGCGGGGATAAAAATGCCCACCTTTGCCATGAGGGCAGTAATGCCAATGGTTTTGAGGGTGACGGTTTTTCCTCCTGTATTGGGGCCAGTAATAGCCACTACCCTAGTATCGGATTTGATCAAAACATCGATGGGAACTACTGCAGCGCTTTCTTCTTTTTTTTGTTGCCAGATAAGTAGGGGATGACGTAGTTGACGCAGGGTGATATTTTCTTGGCTTTGAAAATTCACAAACTGGGGCGGGTTTCCTTCTAGCCACATACTATACCTAGCTTTGGCAGTGGCTAAATCAAGGGCAGTGGCGATCGCCAATAATTGTTCTAATTCCTCCCAAACTTCTGCTACCTTCTCGGTGAGGGTGCGTAATATTTTTTCTTCTTCCCTTTTTTCTTGCCCCCTGCTGGTTTGTAAACGGTTGCCTAGATCTATAATAGATTTTGGTTCGGTATAAAGGGTTGATCCTGTGGTGGAGGTATCATGAACAATGCCCGATATTTGCCCACTGTGAGACGCTTTAACAGGTAGTACGAAGCGATCGCCCCTTTGGGTAACCACAGGCTCTTGGAGGGCGTTACCGTTGCGCTGGATAATGTTTTGTAGGGTTTGCTGAATCTTATTTCTTAAACCCTTTATTTTTTGCCTAATTTCTCCTAATTGGGGAGATGCCCTTTCTGTGATTTCCCCACGATCATCTATGCAATAGTGAATTTCTTGCTCTAATTCGGGGAAAGTCCTTAAACTCTCTACTAATTCTTTAAGGGTGGGTGAGTCTTCTAAATCTTCAATTACTCTTCTCAATTTCCTTACCCCTGCTAGGGTAGTGGCAAGGTTTAATAATTCTTCTCCTTTGAGAATACCGCCTAATTTTGCTCTTTCTAATGCGTCTCCGATGTCATGGATACCAGTGAAAGACCAGTTAGGATTTAAGCTAGTTTCGATGTGATATACTTCCTTGGTTTGCTCTAATAACTTTTTCGTTTCCGACAGGGTTTTGGGTATAGTTAAATGGCTAGATGCGATCGCACCTAACTTTGTTGCTGAAAATGTGGAAAGATGGTGGCATAATCTCTGCCATTCTAAAAGTCGGAAAGTTTCTTTTTCAATCAAAGCAAGTAAAAAAATAACTGATAATGAATAATGGAGAATTGATAATGATTAATATCAAGATAGAGACAACTTAGTATTTTGCTGAGGTTAGCAAAACATTGCATTACAATTATTTTAAAGGAAGATGATGCAAATTATTATTTTCAGCTATTCAAAAAACCAAAAATTTGTAACCAAAAATCAGCCCTCAGTCATACAAAAAGAGAACGAGAGTTAAATTTATTCTCCTAAACGAAAAATAGTTTATCCCAGGGAAAAATTAACCCACTAATAGACTATGATCATAATTAGGAGCTTTACTTTCAGAAGATTTGATCTGATATTTTACCAAATTAGCTAACTCCTCTAACTGGCTAATAGCTTCCGCACCTTCTAACTTCATTAATTCTCGATCATCTTGCATTTCTGTCCAAGTGATACCATAATCAGAAACTAAAAAACGAATCAAATGATTATCACCCAAACTCACCATAAAAGAAGCGCTAGTTAACTGGGTGCCACAAGTGTAGCAAGAAGCAATATAACCTCTCCTCTCTAATACAATCGCTAGGGCTTGGAGATTCATGACTAAATCTTTCACAAACTCTCTATATTCCTGCGCAAGTCTTATGAACATTTCTACCTCCTATGGGTAATTTTACTTTACATTCTTAATAATAATTTAAGATTTGCCAAATTTATTATATGTTATCTTGAATCAAAAATGCAAAAGTAATTATTTTCGGTCACAATTTAAGGATACCCTAATTAATTAAAATATGACTAACTTAGTTATTTTTTGTTCCTCTTAATACTATGAAACCCCTACTATCGTGGCGTTTTATCCCTTTGCTGAACCTTTCAGGAAAAGAGCAAATGGCGATCGATCAATGGTTATTAACCCAACATCAAAAGTGTAATCACCCCCCTATTTTGCGTTTTTATACTTGGAATCAACCCACTATCTCCCTCGGATTTAGCCAGAGAAAAAAATATCCCCCCCACTGGGATAACCTGCAATGGCAAGGAAAATTAATAGATATAGTGAAACGTCCTAGCGGTGGCAGGGCTGTATTACACCAAGGCGACTTAACCTATGCAGTGATAACTTCTCAGTTTGAGGGGAATTTAGATGAAGTTTATCGGCAAATTTCTCAGTTTCTTATCTTGGGTTGGCAAAAATTAGGGATAAATCTTTCTTTTGGTAAACCCCAACGACAGTATTTAAAATCTTCTAATTGTTTTGCCCTCTCTACTAACGCTGATTTAATAGATGATGGGGGAAATAAGTTCATTGGTAGCGCCCAATTAAAAAAGGGGAAATTTACCCTCCAACATGGTTCAATGTTGTTAGAGCCACAATCAGAGCTATTTGAGCAGGTTTTTCATTGCCTTCCTCCCAAACAAATTTTGTCTCAAATTCCCTCTCTAAATCATATTATTAATACTTTATTAAGGGCAGCAGAAGAATGTTTTGAATGTGAGTTTATCCATCAACCTCTTTCGGCGGAGGAATGGAGATTAATTAGGGCTGAATGAAAAAAAATAGGGAGATGTTGTCAAAAGAGCGCCCTTAGTTGTTGATTCTTAATTCTTGAATGATTTCTTGTTTGATAACTTCTTGCCCTTGAATAATATTGTTAACATCTGTTTCATTGACCATCAATTGTTGCCATTTATGGGCATATCTGAGGGTGTAGCCAAAGCCTAAACTACCAAAGGTGAAAATAGTGCCTGTGATGACGATTAAATATTTAAGAATACTGTTTTTGTCTTGATTCGCTACGTTAGTTTTGTTGGTATGCTGGGGGTGAACTTTGGTAGGATGTTTTTTTCTGGTGTTTTGGGGTTGTTTTTGGATGGTTTTTACTGCATATTTTCTTGGCATTTGACGATTAGGGGTTTGGGGGCGAGATATTTCCAGATTATGGGAGCGCAGTGGGGTTGTTTTATTCCCTCTAATATTTTTTTTGGTCATGGTAAAAGTTATATGTAAAGTTAAATAATACCTAAGTTGGAGATGGAAATTCTTTTATTTTAATCTGATATAAGCTCTATGGAGATGAATTATTGATAGTTTACAATCTATTTTTGGCTTTATGACAAATTTGATTGACAAAGTTTAACATTACCCACGGTGAATAATATTGAGGTTGAGTAATGTATTATCGAAAAATAATATTTTGCTAATTTTTCCACCATTTAATAAATTGGTGTTGGTGAATTAAGGTATGATTTTTAGTTTAGTTTGGCAATGGGCAATAGTCATAATAGTTTTAATACTATACATGTACTGTAATTTAATAATGTTTCACACTCAAAATCAGCAATGCCAATAAATTATAAGGCTAATAACTGACGTTCAATGGGTTAAATTAAGCTGGATTTCCTAGAGCTTTTTTTTAATCAATTTCCTTGGTTTATTTGGTTAAAGGTGTGATACCTAACACTTAATTTTCAACACCTCGTTAAAGCCTTGCAATGAATTACAAGGCTAGGAATTTATCGTTCAATAAATTGAACTAAAACATATTTTGATTCGCTGATTCAGTATAAAATACAGTTTCTGTAAATTTTATCCCGAACTCAATTAACTTAGGTTTTATTGTCCATTATTTATGTTTTATTTTTTCAAGATTTAAACGACAATTGGTAAGCTATTAACTGCTGCTGATACTTGATTGGTGGTGGCGACAGAGGTATCTATGTTACTGAGGAAGTTTCTTCCTATGGTTTCGGCATTAGAACCAATATAGCGATTTTCAAATCCCCCAAACAAGGCATCGGTAAATAAATCGGCACTGGTAATTTTATTTCTGACTTTGACGATGTCGCTATCTCTTGCGCCTAATACTATTTCAAGGGCGATCGCAGGTAGGCTTACTTCTCCTCGATTAATGGCGTTGCGCCAGAAAGATAGTAAAATTACCTTGATTACCATTAGGACTCAAAAGAAATTCATCAGCATAACCTACCGTTGCTCCCAAAGTCTCATCAGCGTTAAGAAAACCTTTAATTTGGTTTTTGGCAATAAAAAGACTATCCTCTTGTTCTAATACTCCATCGAGAATAGTTAAACTACCGCCATTAGAATTTTCAGGATCATCAAAGTTAGTAATTTTGGGGGTAAATGTAAATCCTGGTCTAATTGGTGAATTTTCAGTAGTATTCGTATTTACAGATGCATTGTAATTAATGGGAAGTGGAGGATTAAATAAATTAATAGTCGTATTCTCTGGTCCTCTGCCCACGGCTAAAACCCGATAATCTGACCCTATTTCTATTACACCAGAAGTAAAAAGAATAGTTTCAGCATCACCTGAGCGCAGATTTTTAACAGAATTATCATTAAGATCTACCAGTATTATTTGTTTATTAAAACGAGTTCTTCCTAGTCCGGGTGTTTGTAAAGAAAAACCAACGCTAAATTGTGCGGCTGGATTAAATCCTTCGGTAACGCTTGTTGGTTCATTAACTGAGAAATTAAACTCATCTATAGTCCTAGCATCTGGTCTAGTTTGAGGATCGCCAATGTTAAAAGTACGATAGAAGTCATTAAGATCAAATGTTCCTGGAATTGTGGCTGATGAAAATAAACCCGAAGTAGTCATTAGTTTCGCTCCTTTAAGTGTATCTATCTCTATGGGTGAGATTGAATAGTTTGATTATATTATCAATGTCAATAATAATATTAAAAATTAGGATAAGATGTAACATTCAAATTTTATTTCATCGTTAAATAAAGTTATCTTGAATTTAAAGTAAGAGAAGATAATCACAGGCTATCTATATAAAAAGCAAAAAAAAATATAGTTATTAAAATCTAATTTCATAACGAATAGTAAAAATTAAATTTGTTTAGAGATTGGAGCAAACGTAATAAACTTAACAAAATTATTTGTTGGCAAATATAGTGTGTTTTGAGTTATTAATTAAGTTATAAATATAAATAGATTTCTCGGGCTAAAATCCAAGCCTTACGCAAATCGTCTTTTTCGTCGAAATCACGGGGTTGCCTAGAACCATAAAAGGGGGGACGATTATTACTACTGGGATTTATGGCGATAATATTTTCTTCTATGATCATTTGGCAACTATTTTTTTTGCAGTCAAATTGGCTAATTTTTTTATTTAGAATGAGGGGTTTAAAATCATCCCATGTTTTTAGGGGTGATGAGTACTTATTTTTGGTGTGGGGATCGTAAATTGTCCCCATAAGGGGTTGTTGCTGAGGATATTGGGCGGGGTGACAACTTAACCATCTACCGTTTACTGTAAACCAATCACTGGCACTAAATATTGTACATATGAGCCATTCTTGTTTTCTTTTTTCTGTGGGGCTTAATTGAAAACCAAGAAAACCATAACCTCCCATGCCATAGCTACCTGCGGTGTAGGTTATGTCAATTATAAAACGATTAATAATTAAACTTGGGTGAGCATAGGTAACAAAATCTTTGCTGTGGGAAGCGTTAATAACTTGCTCCATAAATAAGGGAAAATTTTTAATTATTCAGGTGAAGTTTTTTTGTGAAATTAAGATGATTGGGCTATTTTTTTATTTAATATAAAGGACATTCTGCCTTGGCAAAATGTCCCGTTGTTTTATATGGAGTTATATATGCTTAAGGTCTTTATATAAGCTGACCTCAATTTATCTTCGAGAACTATAATGACATATATCTAAAGTTTTCTTAATTTTCTTAATATTTATTTAATGTTTATTTTCGGAAAATAAAGAATTAATAAGAAATGTTACAGCAGTTAATTTTTGTAAAGAGAAATACCGATTTTTTGGGATAACCATACTTCAAAATTACGAATTGAAAAAAGAGGAGTTTTTGATATTTCGGTGTTTTCCATGGGTTCAACGAAAATGGTAAACATTCCTAGGCGATTTCCCGCTAAAACGTCGGTAAATAGACGATCGCCCACCATCGCAACCTTATCTACGGGGTGATTCATGGCATTAACGGCCTGACGAAGTTTTTTTCGAGATGGCTTTCTAGCTCCAAAAATAAAGGGGACATCTAGGGTAGAGGCGATCGCACTTATACGACTTTTACTAAGGTTATTACTAACCAACCATAAATCAACTAAAGGGCGTACTTGTGAAATCCATTGTTCTAATTCAGGGGAAATAGTATTTTCCTTAAAAGGCACAAGGGTTTCATCCACATCTAAAACTAAACCCTTTAAATTATATTGTTGGATGATAGAAGGACTTAACTTAGTTACCACATCCCCCAAAACCAAATCCGGTTGTAATAAATGAGATTTTGACATAGAAAACAATCAATTAGCTATGGTGTCTGTTGTAGCAGTCTGCCAAAAAAAAGACAAAAAATAGGGTGAAAAACACCCTTAAACATCATAAAATTTGGTTAGTGCTGTAAGCATTGTATCCGAGCCGAGATTATTTGAATAGCACAATCAACCATTTTTTTAACTAAATTCCTGTTTTGCCCAATGAAGATTTTCATGGACAGTTTTTAAAGAATTACCCTCAGAATATAACCTTAATAAAGGTTCAGTACCACTAAAACGAATTAATAACCAACTTTCATCCTCAAGACGGTATTTATAACCATCAATGGCTAAACAATCAGTTACTTTTTTTCCCGCAATTTGTTCTAAGGGTTTACTGGCAAGGGTAGCTTGTAATTGATTTTTTTGCTCCATACTTGCTAAAGTTAAATCGATGCGATCGTAGTGGGAAACAAAGTCAGTTTTTTCCTGTAAATTTCCATATAATTCCCCAATATTTTTTCCAAACTTAACCATGGCTTCAAGGACATATAAAGCCGATAAAAGGGCATCTCGTTCGGGAATATGGGTACTGTAACCTACTCCCCCTGATTCTTCGCCCCCCACTAAAACTTGGCTAGTTAACATTTTTTCGGCAATGTATTTATAACCGATGGGAGTTTCTGAGAGGGGAATATCATATAGTTTTGCCACTTTGGGGATTAAATCTGAACCGCTGACAGTTTTCACTATTTGCCCCGTTAATCCTTTATTTTGAGATAAATGTTCAATCAAAATGGGAATTAAAATTTGCGTACTACAATAGTTTCCCTGATCATCTACCGCCGCAATGCGATCGCAATCTCCATCAAACACTAAACCAACTCGTAGGGCATCAGGATTAGTTTTACCCCTTTCTTTAATCTCACGGAATAACTCAGGAATATAACGAGCTAGAGGTTCAGGGGCATTACCCCCAAACAGCGGATCTCTTTGGGCATTTATTTCATTAATACTACAGCCAAGGATGCGACTTAAACCCGTAGAAGCTGCGCCATGCATCACATCAACAATCAAATCTAGTTTCCCAGAGGCGATCGCCCCTACAATAGCCGATACATCCACTAATTTAGCCAACTGTTTTGTATAACTATCCCAAGGATCAAATTTTGTCAAAGTGCCGACTTGAGAAGCCCTCGGCAAATCATGGTCTAACAACCCCTCAATCTTACTCGTAACCTCCCCCGACACCGAACCACCGAAAGCCCCTTTCACCTTCAAACCTAGATATTGAGCAGGATTATGACTAGCCGTCAACACCAAAGCCCCCAAAGCATCCTTTTCCTTAGCCGCCCAACTAAAAGCAGGAGTCGGGGCATAACTATCCGCCAATAGAACATCGTAACCATACTCTTGTAAAGCCTGAGAAGCCACCAAAGCGAAATCTTCCGCCAAAAAACGACGATCAAAACCCACAATCATCAAATTACCATGGGGTTTATCTTCCTTCAAAACCTGCGCACAAAGAGGAGCTAACTTCGCCACCCTCTCCATAGTAAAATCAGCGGCAATTACTCCACGCCACCCATCCGTACCAAATTTAATCGGACTAGCTTGAAAAGGCATAAATACAATTTACGACGGAAACTTGACAGTAAATATATAGTGATAACTGAATATCAAAAATAAAAATTTCCTAACACTTAAAACCTCACACCTTAAAAAAAATTAAACCTGAGCAACCTCTTGAGACTCGCTATTAGCAACGGTGCCAGTAATTTTTTCGTAGGTTTCACGCATTTTTAGACCCACTAAAACTTGGAATAAACCAGTACCATTGTTAGAACCAGGATACTCTTTATGTTTTAACAATAACTCGGTCATTTCACCATAGTATTTAGTACCAGTACGGCTGAGGTGACTTTCTACATAGATCATTTCTTCTAAATTGTCGAACTGACCATCAATTTCGAGAATAGAAACATCATTACCCATGTAGTTATCAGGCCCATAATACATTTTTAACCCGGGGTAAGAACAGGTTAACTTACGTCCACAGGGGCGCCAATCAATGGTAGAACCTTCATCAAATAGATAGGTAGGCTCAAAATGTTCGATACCTTCTTTTTCAATTAAACGAACTCGTAAGATTTTACCTTCTTTTTCTTCGATTAACTGAGTAGGTAATACTTGAATAACAATGTCTGCATATTGTTTTTGAGGTTCGATGTATGCAGTAAAGTCAGGTTTTCTAGCATTAATAGAAGCCACCACATCATCATAAGTATGACCCCTTTCAGCCATATCACGCTGAATTTTCCATTGAATTTTTACTTCTTCGCTAATGTCGAGGTAAACACTGAAGTCAACTAATTCTCTTACTCTAGCATCATAAAGAGGATGTAAACCCTCGATTACAATTACTTTGTTAGGTTCAATTTTTTCGGGAGGATCTAATTCTCCAGTTTCGTGGTTATAAATAGGTTTATCAATGGCTTGACCATTTTTTAAGGCTTTAATTTGTTCGGCCATTAAGTCGAAGTTGTTGGCTTTAGGATTTAAAGCAGTAACCCCTGCTGCTTTTCTACCTTTACGGTCTAAGCTATGATAGTCATCAAGACAAATAACGGTCATAAATTCTTTACCGAATAAGTCTTCTAAACGACGTAAAAAAGTTGATTTACCGCAGCCAGAATCTCCTGCTACTCCAATAATTACTACTTTATCTTGAGTCATTTTTTCCTCTATATGTGAAACTAAATATACTTTATATAAGTAATCTTGCTATTGATTGTTATCTTATCAGTCAATTGCACACTATTCTATATCTAATTGTTTTGTTTTTTGATTTTAAACATCAGAAATTTCTACTTCTTTATCTAAAAATGCTTGATTCTCTCTGGACAGTTTTTCAAGGGATTGATTATAGTTTTCGGTGGAGAATTGGGGTAATATCTCTTTAATAAAGGCTTCGGCAGCTTTGGAACGATAACGGTTAGAGTTGACAATCACAGAAAGGGTGCGTCTGATTTCTACCCCTTCGATGGGGGCGCGGTGTAATACTCCCATTTTGAGTTCTTTTTCGATGGCTGTTACGGACACAAAAGAAGCCCCTAACCCTGATAAAACGGCATTTTTAATGGCTTCGATGGAATTTAACTCCATTTCTACCCTCAAATCATTGGTATTAATACCACTTCTGGTTAATACTTGATCGATTACTTTACGAATAGTGGATTGAGAATCGAGGGTAATATAATTGAGGTGATATAAATCTTCAGCGGCGATGGTTTCTTGTTCAGCAAAAGGATGATTAGGAGGAATAATCAATGCCAATTCATCTTCTGCGTAGGGAATAATTTCTAATACCTCTTGTAATTCCGAAGGTACTTCCCCCCCAATGATGGCTAAATCTACCTGTCCATTAGCCACCGCCCAAGAGGTGCGCCTAGTGGAGTGGACTTGTAGTTGTACGGAGACGTAGGGATATTTTTGGTGAAATAGACCGATCATGCGGGGTAGTAAATATGTTCCCGTGGTTTGGGAAGCCCCCACGATTAAAGTTCCCCCCTGTAAATTTTGTAAATCTTCGATCGCCCTACAGGTTTCTTGACAGAGGGTAATAATTTTTTCACCGTAGGCCAGTAAAAGATTACCCGCTTCGGTTAATTGAGCTTTCCTTCCTCCCCTATCGAATAAAGGTACAGTCAATTGTTTTTCAAGATTTTGTATTTGTAAACTGATGGCCGGTTGAGAGACATAAAGACTATCCGCCGCCCGTTTAAAACTACCCTCCTCGGCAATTGCTTTTAAAATCCGTAATTGATCAAGGGAAAAAGGAATCTCAGCCATAGTAAAATTAGATTTCGTTATTAAAATTTTAATTTATTTTGAGAAAATAATGACTAAAACTAGATATTAAGTAGATTGGGATCAGTTTTGACCCTATTTATTGATAAGATCTAGGTAAACAATAAAATAAGTATTTATTATATATTTATCCCATAAGTATAAACTTTATGACCCCTTTTGCGGTAGAAATTATTAATTTTTTTCCTCCATATACTTTTTTTCTGACCATCATTAACTTTCCCGGGTGGTTAACTTCTAGTCATTTTATTATGCTTGGTATGTTAGTGGGCTTTGCGATCGCCCATAGCGGTTTAGCTGCTCTACGACCATGGGGAGAAAGTAAAATAGGAGCAAGACTATATCGAGTATTATTTGCCCTGGTGAGCATTCCCTTTGCCACCGTATTAATCATTTACTTTTTTAACCATCGCTATGATGGCGCCCTATTATGGCAAATACAAGAAGTATCAGGAGTCAAAACCACCGTTTGGATATTATCAGCCATCTCCTTCATATTTCTTTACCCTGCCACCTTCAACCTTTTGGAAATTGCAGCTATCCAAAAACCTCAAGTACATCTGTACGAATCAGGCATTATCCGTATTAGTCGCCATCCGCAAATGGTAGGACAAGTTATTTGGTGTATTGCCCACACTATCTGGCTTGGTACAACCTTTACCATTGTTACTTCTCTGGGTTTAATTGGTCATCATCTTTTTGCGGTGTGGCATGGAGACAAAAGACTTACCAAACGTTACGGAGAAGCATTCTTAAAAGTCAAGGAAAGAACCTCCGTTTTACCCGGTTTAGCTATCTTTGATGGTAGGCAACAATTAAAATGGCAAGAATTTTTAAAACCTGCTTACGTGGGTGTAACAGCATTTACCCTTTTATTTTGGTTTATCCATCCCTGGTTAATGACAGTTACTAGTCGTGTAAGTTGGTAATTTAGTTGGATGATTTCCCCTTTCATCTTGCACAATATAGGTAGGGGATCAATAATGGCATCAATAAAAAATTGTTAAATCAATAATTAATTACCCTTCTTAGGCTATTATCTGATTCGACATCGCAATTTTATAAATTTTTTAGTTATTTAGATAAAACAAATTAATATGATTTCTGTCAGTCAAGAATCTTTTGAGCGAGAAGTTTTAGAGTCTTCTCAAATGGTTTTAATTAACTTTTGGGCGCCTTGGTGTGGTTTATGTATGATGCTTCAACCGATTCTCAATCGTCTTGAGTCTGAGTGGGAAACAAATTTAAAAATTGTCAGTATCAATGCTGATCAAAATTTGCGCTTGGCTAATAATTATAGTCTCAGCAGTTTACCCACCCTTATTCTGATGCATCGAGGGGAAATCATTGAGCGTCTCGAAAGTTTCCATAATAGGGAACATTTATATAAAACGGTTAATGATGTAATGTTAAATCTGATGCACAAAACTGCTTAAGATAATTGACAATTAACAATTGACAATGGACAATTAAACTTCAATGAATTTTGTCCTGCCCATTGCCTATTCCCCATTGCCCATTGCCTATTCCCCATTCTCATAAATCATGATTGCAATATACCCCGGTAGTTTCGATCCCATTACCCTAGGACATTTAGATTTGATACAACGGGGTAGTATTTTATTTGATAAAGTCATTGTGGCAGTGTTGAAAAATCCTAATAAAAAGCCTTTGTTTAGTTTGGAAACGAGGGTAAAACAAATTTCCCTTTGTACCCAAGACATTCCTAATGTGGAGGTGGATAGTTTTTCGGGTTTGACGGTGGAATATGCTCAGTTGAAAAAGGCAGGGGTTTTATTGAGGGGTTTAAGGGTGTTGTCAGATTTTGAGCAGGAATTGCAAATGGCTCATATTAATAAAACCCTAGCCAATAATGTGGAAACGGTTTTTTTGGCGACTAATACCGAGCATAGCTTTGTTAGTAGTAGTGTGGTCAAAGAAATTGCTCGATTTGGGGGTAAAATTGATCATTTAGTGCCTGAGGCGATCGCCCTTGATATTTACAAAGCATTACAAAAGTAACCTAAAATTTTTAACAAAACATAATAGCTATCGTCAACGAATACCTTAAAATTAAGCTCATATAGATACTTTATTTATTTTATTACAATGCGGATTTTAGCTCTTATCCCCGGTGGTATCGGAGATCAAATTTTATTTTTTCCTACTTTAAAAACTCTCAAAGATCAATATCCTAAAGCCGTTATTGATGTCATTGTAGAGCCTCGGTCAAAAAATGCTTACCGTGTCTGTCCTTACGTCAAAGAAGTGTTAGTCTTTGATTATAAAGATAAAAATGGACTAGCCGACTACCTCAACCTTTTGGGCATCATTAGAGATAGAGAATATGAAGTTGCCGTTACCCTTGGGCGTAATTGGGCAGTGGGCTTCCTCCTCTGGCTTAATGGTATTCCTACCCGTGTGGGTTATCAAGGACCTAAATCTTGGTTTATTAACAACCCCGTAGAACTAAAAACCGAACAGTATGCCGCTTATATGTACCATGATCTTGTCCATGGTTTGAATATCTCTAATCCTTGCCCTCCTTTGGCTATTAATGTACCCAAAGAAGACATTGAATGGGCAGAGTCTGAACAAAGAAGGCTAGACATCAAAGAATCAGGTTATATCCTCATCCACGGGGGCTCGAGTGCGCTGGCAAAAACCAAAGGTATCGATAAAATTTACCCCGTACCCAAATGGCAAAGAATTGTCGAAGATGTACAAAGAAAACAGCCTAATCTACCCATCGTCCTTTTAAACGGCCCCGATGACCAGGAATGGACGGCGGAAATGTTACAATTATGTAACAACCTAAAAGTTATTAGCCCTCCAGATATTGGCAAATTATCCGCTTTCATCGCTGGGGCAAATCTGATGTTATGTACCGACAGCGCCCCTATGCACTTATCCGTAGCCGTAGGCACTTATACCATCGCTTTATTTGGGCCTACCCAAGCTGATAAATTATTACCTCCTAAGAGCGATCGATTTATCGGTATTCAATCCCTAAGCAAAAACATTGCCGATATACCCACCGAGAAAATTTTAGAAAAAATGTGGCAAGGGTAAAGAAAATTGACGGTGGACAATTAATCTTATATTCTCAAAATCTCATTGTTTGTGTAGGGTGGGCAATGCCCACCAAAAGAATTGACAAAAATCAGATAATTGCTCAGGATTAAGCAAAAATTAATTAACTTAAACTAGACTAAAAAATATAAGGTAAACCCCGTACATAGGAAATTAAATCAAATTAATTAAAATTACTTTTCAGCAAAAATCAAGGATATAGTTGTGGCGAAAAAAGCAGTTTTTTTGGATCGTGATGGTGTTTTGAATGTTGAGGCAGGATACATATACAATATAGAAGACTTACGACTGATTCCCAATGTTGCCAAAGCGGTCAAAAAAATTAACGATAGTGACTTTTTCTGTTGCCTAGTATCCAATCAATCAGGGCCGGCTAGAAATTATTATCCCGATAGTCATGTGAAAGCATTACACCAAAGATTAGAACAATTGTTGTGGCAAGAAGCCCAAGCAAAATTAGATGCCCTTTATTATTGCCCCTATCTCAGCCCCAATGCGGGGGGAATAAACCCTGAGTTTACCTACTGGGGTACATGGCGTAAACCTAATACGGGAATGTTGGTGGCGGCGGCATGGGAACATGATTTAGATTTACAAGGTAGTTTTATGGTGGGGGATAAGGCGACTGATGTTGATTTAGCCCATAATGCAGGTTTGACAGGTATTCTCGTCACCACTGGCTATGGTACACAGGTTGTGGAAGGAAAGTATCAACATAACACCACACCTGATTATATTGCCTCGGATTTGAGTGAGGCGGTAGATTGGATTTTGCAATGGGAGAAGGGAAACAGGTAAGGTGCGCTGGACAAGTCTAGTAATGAAGGCTAATATTAAACTATTATCACCGTTACTCCCCATCACCTTAATACCTGTAACCTGTAGAAATGTAATATCGAGTCTGCTTAATCACTTATAGATTAGTTCAATAAATTGAACGAACTATCATTAGCCGTGTAATGAATTACGCAGTGGGCGAAGATAAAATCTATTTATAACTAATTATCCGAACTAGATATAATATCATAAAGTTTTCCCTGCCCCCGCCAGATAACTTCCCTTCGGTGTAAATCTAATTGAATAGGTAAACCATCAGATTTAATTAAATAAACTGACCAAGCATCTCGATTTTGCTCTCGGAAAGTAAACCTTCCATCGGAGTTGGTTTCAACCCACGAACCATTAGCCTGTTGTTGAAAAACCCCACCACCTTTTTGAGGATAACGAACTTCTGTGACATTATATCCGTTGGTGCTAACGGTTTGATACGCACCTTCTATGTCATAAAGTTTTCCTTGCCCCCGCCAGATAACTTCCCTTCGGTGTAAATCTAATTGAATAGGTAACCCATCAGATTTAATTAGATAAACTGACCAATCATCTCGATTTTCTTCTCGGAAAGTAAACCTTCCATCGGAGTTGGTTTCAACCCACGAACCATCAGCCTGTTGTTGAAAAAAGCCACCGCCTTTTTGCGGGTAGCGAACTTCTCTTACGTTACGTCCATTTACATTTCTATTCTGTGCAATAATCGGGGCTGAAATCGCCTCTACATTGTACGGTGACAATGATAAATTAATTCCTCCATATATGCACACAGTAGAAAGAAAGATCGGTAAATATTTATTCATTTTTTGTGATGTAGAGTTATTCGATTGCAAATTTAGTAAAGAATATTTTTACTTGATTTACTTAATCGTTTTTTTATGCTAGTTCTGATATTTTGCAACCTAACAAGTAATTATTAAAACTTAACAATTGAAGTTTTATCATTATTTACTGTCTAAATTATCATCAATATTTTTAACAGAAACATCCACCGCATCAATATCAATAGTGCCTTCAGGGGTAACCCTTTCAAAATTTCCATGATTAGCCATCAGAGTTTCACCACAGCTAGGGCAACGACACTGTTTATTATTAAATCCTGCAAAGGTATAACCGCACACAGGGCAACTATCTTCCATAATATTCGCTTTTAACCACCAACGAAAAATTAAACCACCGACCACAGGTACGATGATGAGCAAAGCAAGAAAAATTACAACTCCATTGATTACCCAATCCCAGCCGACGATAGCCACAATGAGGGTTAAAATCAATAACAATGAAAGACACCCATAATTTGCGTAATTAGGATTTATTAAAATGGTTCTATAATCTGGTTTCATAGGTTATGCTCCCTTCGGTTTTTTATTATTTATTTATTACTAAAATATCCATTAAGAATTTTTGCGCCTTCGGCATCTGTCTGAACAATATTTAACATCATTCCAACATTTTTCCCATTTTTTACGCCAAGAAAAAGATAAACCACACACAGGGCATATTTTATTAGGTAAATCAGATTTTTTCCGCTGTTTTGCCATATAAATTACTATAATAAAAAACAGATATTATATTAATAATTAGCTAGAAAAACTAAATAAATTATCTAATTGTTCCCATCCTAAACCTTTCCTAATTACTGTAGCTTCTGAGGTACTTAAGTCAATAATTGTAGAAACTTTTAATCCTGGTTCATCATCATTATCAATGATAATATCAACTAATTTTTCTAAATGATCAAATAATCTTGCTTTTTCCCAATTATAAGAAGGATACTTTCCCTCATCATCTGGAAAATGTGCAGATGTAGAAATAATAGGATTATCTAAAGATGCCAATAAACTTTGACATATATTATTATCTGGTACTCTAATTCCTGTGGTTTTGCGTTTAGGAGACATGACCAATTTAGGAACTAATTTAGTGGTAGGTAAAACAAAAGTATAGGGACCCGGAATTAATCTTTTCATAATTCGATAGGCTTCATCGCTTACCATGGCATATTCCGAAATATGAGATAGAGAAGAACATAAAAAAGTAAGGGGTTTATCGCTAGATAATTGTTTAATTTGTCTTACTTTTTGTACCGCAGATTTAACATTTAAATCACAGCCAATGGCATAGACTGTATCTGTGGGATAAAGCATAATTGCCCCTTGTTTTAGGGCATCGGTAATTTGTTCGATGGATCGCCCTTGGGGATTTTCGGAGTTTAATTGATATATAGTGGCCATAGAATATGTAATAAGTATTAGTTAAAAAAAATATCCAAAAAAAGGTTTATCAAATGTCGAAAATTGCTTATTTACAATGTCCAACGGGTATCGCAGGAGATATGTTTCTCGGTGCTTTGGTGGATGCAGGAATGCCCCTTAAGTATCTCATTGATAGGTTAAAAAGTCTCAATTTAAGTGATGAATATAGCTTAACAGGGCGTGATGTACAAAGACAGGGGCAAAGGGCAACAAAAGTTGAGGTTAATTTAAAACACCATCATCACCATCACCATCGTCATTTACCAGAGATTGAGCAAATTATAACTCAAGCTAATTTACCCGAAACTGTCACTAACAATAGTTTAGCAATTTTTCGGCAACTGGCGATCGCAGAGGGGAAAGTTCACGGTATCTCTCCAGAAAAAGTTCATTTCCACGAAGTAGGTGCAACGGATGCCTTAGTTGATATTATCGGCACTTGTATTGGTTTAGATTATTTTAATATTAATAGCTTGGAATGTTCTCCATTACCCACTGGGGGAGGCACTATCAAAGCTGCCCATGGAAAATTATCTGTCCCTGTCCCTGCAGTGTTAGAATTATGTCAAATGGGCAAAGTGCCTTTATATAGCAATGGTATTGATAAAGAGTTAGTCACCCCCACAGGCGCGGCCATTGTGACAACTTTAGCTAAAAAATTTGGTCAACCCCCCACTATGAATTTAGATAAAGTGGGTTTAGGGGCAGGGAATCAGGATTTAGCAATGCCTAATATTCTCCGTCTTTGGATAGGGGAAAAAGATGAGGTTATTGATGAAGAAACTGTTGCAGTATTGGAAACCCAAATCGATGATTTGTCGCCACAGATTTTTGGTTATGTGATGGATGAGTTATTACAGTTGGGGGCTAGGGATGTTTTTACTCAACCTGTAGCCATGAAGAAGAATCGCCCAGGGGTTTTATTGACGGTGATTTGTGATTTGGATAGAGTTGGTGTTTGTGAAGGGTTTATTTTTCGAGAAACTTCTACTCTGGGCATTCGTAAACAGATACAAACTCGCTCTATTTTGAGTCGGCATCTGCAAACCGTGAGTACCAAATATGGTGATGTGAGGGTAAAAATTGCTCAAAATGGTTCAGAAGTTGTCAATATTCAACCAGAATATGATGATTGTGTTTCAGTGGCTAAAAGATTACAAATTCCTTTAGGTGAAGTAATGTTGGAAGTAAGGAAAGCCATTAATTAGGGGTTATTTTTTTTACGGTTAAGGGATGCCTAAACTTTTGATCTCAAAATGTCATGAAAATTTGACAATAACGATCCCCAAAGCCTTAATATTTCGTGATAGAAAGAAAACAATTGCTCAAACCTCTTGACAAGTAAGGGGTTTATTGGTTTACATAAAGCTAATATAAGCGATCCCCATCCTAGTTATATAGGAATAAAATTGCTAAAAAATCAGGTTCTAATATGACCTAAACATATTAAACTATCAATCCCACGGAGATTTGATCTCATGTCAAAATCACGACCACCTATTGAGGAAATGACTTTAAGGCAACTGCGCAAGGTAGCGAGTGAGCTAAATATTCCTCGCTATAGTCGCATGAGGAAAGCACAGTTATTAAGTGCTATTCAAGCCAGACAAAAAGAACTTATACCCACTAATGCAATAAATTCTGTTAATACCAATAATTTATCAAAATCAAGTCCAGTTAATAATCAGAGAGAACCGAAAATGGAAGTATCAAAATTTGATGTCGGACAAGGGCAAGAAGATCTCTCCATGGCAACCTTAGCATCTGTTGATGAAGGAATCGGAGAGCTTCCGGGGGGTTATGGAGAAAGTAGAATAGTACTATTACCCAGAGATCCTCAGTGGGCTTATGCCTATTGGGATGTACCCCATGAGCAAAAAGAAAGTTTAAGAATGCAAGGGGGGCAACAGTTAGCTTTACGTTTATATGATGTTACTGATATTAATATTGAGCATCAAAGCCCCCATAATATTCAAGAGTATCTTTGTGATGAGTTGGCTAGAGAGTGGTATTTACCTATTCCTGTGAGCGATCGCGATTATTTGATCGACATTGGTTACCGTTGTGCTGATGGTCGTTGGTTAATTTTAGCCCGTTCGACCCCTGTACGTGTTCCCCCTGTGTATCCTAGTGATTGGGTAGAAGATGTATTTATTACCGTTAATTGGGAAGAAGAGCTTAAGGGTAAGAAGGTTTATGAGTTAACTCCCCCTGCGAAAAAAGTTGCGATCGCCCAGCAACAAGCCCAAGAAGCCCGACAAAGAGAAAATAAAATCTACGACGAAATCTTTGGTATGGCCCGGGGCGCTGAGGCTCAAAGAGTAGCAGGTTCACTCTATGGCAGTATGCAACAAGCCCCTAGTTCTATGATTCCCGAAAATGCCGTTAGTTCCTACGTATTCCCTTCAGGGATTGGTATGTGGGCTGTACCCACCGCCTCAGGCGCAGGAATGGGCATGGTGAGCTATGCAGGAGGCTCAGGGGTAGGCATGATGGCCAGTGGCTCTGGTGCTGGATTATTGGCTAGTGGCTCAGGGGCTGGATTAGGCATTACCGCCCAACCTCGCAAATTCTGGTTAGTAGCCGATGCTGAATTAATCGTTTACGGAGCTACCGAACCCGATGCCACCGTTACCATTGGCGGAAGACCGATCAAACTCAACCCTGATGGTACTTTCCGCTTCCAGATGTCCTTCCAAGACGGCCTAATTGATTATCCCATCGTTGCCGTGGCTGCGGATGGTGAGCAAACCCGCTCTATTCACATGGAATTTACCCGTGAAACCCCTTCTCGCAATACCAACACCAAGGAGGAAGCCACCCTTGAATGGTTTCCCCCCGTCAAAAAGCAATAAATAAATAATAATCAATTTTTTGTCCCCTTTCCCATGGAGAGGGGCTTTTTTTTATAAATAGATTGTATCTTCGCCCACCGTGTAATGAATTACACGACTAATAGTAGTTCGTTCAATAAATTGAACTAAGATATTAATACTGCTAATTTATAAGTGATCAAGCGCACTTGACATAACAGGTGGCAGGTTAAAAATACGAAAAGTTTTTATTAGGTTATTGAGAAAGCGAAAATCAGACCATTAATTAACATACAGTTTTTCTAAATTTTTGAACCTGATACCCGATACCTGACACCTCAAACCAAGAACTAATTATCTTTTTTGCGTAACATCAGTTATTTAACCCCAATAAACAAGCCATGAGAGCCTTTTGGGCGTGCATCCTATTTTCGGCTTGATCCCAAATACGAGATTGAGAGCCTTCCATCACCTCGTCGGTAATTTCTTTTTCTCGATAAGCAGGAAGACAATGCAAGACAATGGCATCGTTATGAGCGAAATTAAGTAATTCTTGGTTAATTTGATAGGGCATAAAAATGGGAATCCGTTGTTCAGTTTCTTCCTCCTGCCCCATACTTGCCCATACATCTGTATATAATACATGGGCATTTTCCACCGCCCCTTGAATGTCTTGGGTGATAATCACCTGTTCGGGTTTTGTCGCTAAGGCTTGGGCTTGTGCCACAATGTCAGGGGAGGGAAGATAACCCTCTGGACAAGCCAAACGCACATTCATGCCCATTAACACACCCCCTAAAAGCAAAGAATGAGCCACATTGTTACCATCTCCTAAGTAAGTCATGGTTAAACCTTCTAATTGTCCAAAGGTTTCTTGGATGGTTTGTAAATCGGCGAGAATTTGACAGGGATGTTCTAAATCTGTGAGGGCGTTAATGATAGGAATATCACAGTAATCGGCAAAAGTTTGGATGTCTTCTTGGGCAAAAGTCCGAATGGCAAGAATATCTAAATAACGATTTAAAACCCTTGCAGTGTCTTGGATTGGTTCTCCTCTACCCACTTGGGTACGGCTGGGGTTTAAATCAATAACATTGCCTCCTAATTGATACATGGCTACGCTGAAGGATACACGGGTACGGGTGGAGGCTTTATAAAATAGTAGTCCTAGGGTTTTATTACAGTTAAATTCTTTTTTACCATTTTTTAAGTCGGTGGCTAAATCAAGAATTGTTTTGATTTCTGCGGTGTTTAAGTCTGTGATATTTAGTAAGTCTCTGCCTGTCAAATTAGTCATAAATTATGCTTTTTTTATCCAGATTTTAATAATCTCTCATTTTAACGAACAATGTCTATGATGTTGACTTTTTTTTAATCTCTGTTATCAATTAATGATTTTGCATTGGTTTATTTACTTTGCTTCCATCCAATTTTTTCCTATATTTATATCCACAATTAAAGGTATGGATAAATTAATTACATTTTCCATGATATTTTTAATTTTTATGGTTAATTCTTCTACTTCATGGGGGGGGATTTCAAATACTAATTCGTCATGAACTTGTAATAATAATTTAGTTTCATAGGATGAGAGTAATTCACTGATTTTTACCATAGCCATTTTTATAATATCGGCACTAGAACCCTGAATGGGTGCATTAGCCGCTGCTCTTAGGGCTTGGGCATCATAATTATTTAATTTTAATTCTGCTAGGTTAATGGAGTTTATTTCTTGTCCTTTTAAGGAATTTAAAACGCTATTTCCAAAATTAAAATATCTTCTTCTCCCTAAAATTGTTGTGACATAACCATTGCCTAGGGCTTCTTTTTTCATTCTTTCTAAGTAATTAAATATACCTGCATATTTTTCTTGGTATATTTGAATAAACTTTTGTGCTTCTTTGACGCTCACTCCTGTTTTACGGGCAAATTTTTGCGCTCCCATGCCGTAAATTACACCAAAATTAATGGTTTTTCCGAGGTTTCTTTCATAGGAATCTATTTCTTTTTTATCTAATAATAATTGGGCGGTTACGGTATGAATATCTTGATTATTTTGATAGGCTTCAATTAATATTGGTTCTTGGCTAAGGTGCGCTAGAATTCTTAGTTCTATTTGGGAATAGTCTGCCCCTAAAAATAACCAGTTTTCTTGGGGAATAAATGCCCTTCTAATTTGTTTGGAAAATTCAGAACGGATGGGAATATTTTGTAGATTAGGATTAGATGATGAGAGTCTGCCTGTGGCGGTGACGGTTTGGTTATAGTTGGTGTGAATTCTTTGGGTATGGGGATTGATTAGGGTTGGGAGGCTATCTATGTAGGTGGATTTAAGTTTGGAAAGGGTGCGATGTTGTAGGATTTCGGGAATGATGGGATGATCTTTTTCTAGTTTTTCTAGTATTACTTGATTGGTGGAATATCCTGTTTTAGTTTTCTTTGTTTTACGGGTATCGAGTCCTAGTTTTTCAAACAGTAATTCGCTTAGTTGTTTGGGGGAGGAAAGGTTAAGTTTTTCTCCTGCTAATTCGTAGGCTTTTTGTTCTATTTTTTCTAGATCTTTTCCTATTTCTTGGGATAATGGTTCTAAATATTCTTTATCAATTTTGATGCCGTCTTTTTCCATTTGTGCCAAAATTGGCTCGAGTTTTATTTCAAGGTTAAATACTTCTTGTAGTTCGGGAATTTTGTTTAATTTTTCTTGTAAAATTATCGTTAATTTATAAGTGGCGATCGCATCTAAGGCACAGTAAGAAGCAGCGGTTTCAATGGATAAATTAGCAATGGTTTCTCCTTTTTTTATACCTAAGTCATCATATTCTTGGGAGATAATATCGGTTAAATATTGTAAACAAAGACTACTTAACTTGTGACTTTGTTCGGGCTGTAACACATAACTAGCCAACATGGTATCGAATACAACCCCTTGTAATTTTATACCTTGATGGGCAAAAACTAAACGATCAAATTTAGCATTTTGTAAGGTTTTGGGATAGGTTTTATTCTCGAGAATAGGTTTTAGTTTTTCTAATACCATATCAAAGCCTAATTGTTGCCCTTGGGTATGTTTTAGGGGAATATAAGCGCTTTCTTTTTCTGTTTCACCCCAACAACAACCAATACCAATTAAGTCGGCTTTTTGAGTATCTAGGGAGTTGGTTTCGGTATCCCATGCGGTGGGTTTTTTACTGTCAGTTTGTTGTTTTAAGGTCGTAATTAAATTGGTTAATTTTTCTTGACTATCAATAATTATGGGCTTGATAATTTCTTGTTTGTTGGGAGTGTTAAATAAAGATAATTGCTCATTTTCTTGAGCTTCGTTAGGAGAGGTGAGTTTAAATTCTTGACCGCCTAATTTTTGTTGAATTTTATTAATTTGGTTGATAAAACTCTTTAATTCTAGTTGTTCTAATAATGTGATAGTTTGTTCTTGATTAATTCCTGTCAATTGATAATTTTCTAAGTTATTTTCTAAGTCTATATCGGTAATTATTTGGGCTAAATATTGGGAATGAAGGGCATCTTTTTCGCCATTTATTAGTTTTTTTTGAGTTGCTCCTTTTATCTGGTCTATATTGGTATAAATATTGGCTAAATTATCGTATTCTTGTAATAATTTAACGGCGGTTTTTTCTCCAATACCTAACACCCCTGGTATGCTATCGGATTTATCTCCGCAGAGGGCTTTAAAATCGACTATTTGCTTGGTTTGGACTTGCATTTTGTCAAAAACTTCCTTTTCGGTAAATTCGTTGTATTTACCAAAGTTTTTGTCGGGATAAAGAACGCTAATTTTACTCTCATCATCCACTAATTGAAATAAATCCCGATCGCCACTTACAATTTTAACGGTATAATCTTGTTGAGAACCTTGGAGAGCAAGAGTGCCTAAAACGTCATCGGCTTCATAGCCTGAAGCGGTAACAATGCTGATATTAAGGGCTTGTAATAACTGTTGTAAATTATATAAATCTTCCATAAAATCATCGGGGGTTTCCTTGCGATCGCTCTTATAATTAGCATCAGCAGTATGGCGGAAAGTCGCTTCTCGGAGGTCAAATGCGATCGCCACTAACTCAGGCTGATAACCGTCAATCAATTGAAATAAGGAATTGAGAAAACCATAACAAACACTGGTGGGAATCCCTGTGGAGGTGCGCAAAGCCCCTTTTCTAGCCTTGGCAAAGGCATAATAAGCACGGTAAGCAAGGGAATGTCCATCGATGAGGAGAAATAAAGAATCCATGAAGAATTATGTTTGTATGGTATGAATCAGAAGATTTTAGCTTACCGTAATTGTCCATTGTCCATCGTCCATTGTCAATTTTTTTACGGTCGATGTTTACTAATCATATTTAAAACCTCATCGGGCTGTATGGGTTTCGAGAGAAAATCCGTTGCCCCAACAATTTTGGTGCGCATCCTTTCCACCATCCCATCATTGGAAGTAAGAATAACAATGGGAGTATTACGAAAAAAAGAAAGTTTACGAATACTGGCACAAATTTCATAACCATTGGCATTGGGCATCACCAAATCCAGGAAGATTATATCAGGTTTTGATGCAAGGATAGTGGCGATCGCCTTTATGGGATCAGTAATGGCCACAAAACGATAACCCGCAGGTTTGACTATACTATGGAGAGTCTGACAAATGGCAGGACTATCATCAATACAAGCCACTAAAATGGTATTTTCAGGTTGAACAATAGTAGTAGCCGACACAGGGGGCGGTAAATCCGCAATGGAATTAAGACTAATATAACCCTCCTCAATGTAAGGCAAAAGTAACTTACCCACTTGGTGTAAATCCCTTTTTAGTTGCCATGCCAAATCCCGAATGGTATTACGCCCATTAATTAACTTAGTAAATACCTGATACACCTTCGGAGGACACTTTAACTTTAACTCCTCAGAATACTTTATCATTAAAGCCTTGTTTGGAGAGCGATCGGCCATTTTTGCCCCCAGCCACTGTTGCCAAGACTTCCAAGCGGGAGTGATAATCTTATTACTATCAATCAAAAAAATCTGTTCAGATAAAGGAATATCAAAATCAGGATCAAGGCGAAAAACAATCTCAGGAACTTGATTAAGATCAAAAAATATCTCCATCAACATCGCATTAATCATCGCTAATACCTGATTACGGGAAATTTTTTCTAAAGATAACCAACGCTTCAACAAATCATAATCCCAACAGATTTTAATCTCCCTTTGATCCGCAATCCACTGTAACTCCCGTTCCAAAAAAGCCTGATCCGTAGCGATTTCAGGTAAATAAGCCCCTAAATTACGCCTCCATCGCCTTACCGAATGTTCTCCCCCCGTACCATAGACAATGCGGCCCAAATTAAGATAAAACTTCCATTCCGTATTACCAGGATAACTCAAGGTTAATTCCCCCGTAAATTGATGTTTTTTCAGGGTATTAAATAAATAAGTCTGCTTTGAAGCTACAAACTCCTTGATGGGGACACTATAGTTTTGGGTTGGGGGCGTATCCATTAGTGATAAATTATATGTATGCTGAGCAAAACTGATCCTAGTATAGTCTTATACTTTCTAATCAGTTTAGTGGATTAGTAGGAAATTTAAAATTTTATTTCAATAACTTTTATTGTAATTCATGACTATTAACTTTCAAAATATTATCGCTCGTCTAAATGACTTTTGGAGCAACAGGGGTTGTATGATTGCCCAATCTTACGATACAGAAAAAGGGGCAGGGACAATGAATCATCATACATTCCTAAGGGCTATAGGCCCCGAGCCTTGGGCGGTGGCTTATGTTGAACCCTGTCGTCGTCCTACCGATGGCCGTTATGGGGAAAATCCTAACCGTGTACAACATTATTATCAATATCAAGTATTAATTAAACCTTCCCCCAATAATATTCAAGAAATTTATCTCGAATCTCTCCAAGCCCTTGGTATTCATCCTGAAGATCATGATATTCGTTTTGTGGAGGATAACTGGGAATCTCCCACCCTTGGTGCTTGGGGTGTGGGTTGGGAAGTGTGGTTAGATGGTATGGAAATTACTCAGTTTACCTATTTTCAACAGTGTGGCGGTATTGATTGTAAACCCGTGGCGATCGAAATTACCTACGGTTTAGAACGTTTAGCCATGTATCTGCAGGATGTGGATAGTATTTATGATATTCAGTGGAATGATAACCTTAAATATGGTGATATTTTTCTACAAGGGGAAATTGAACAATGTACCTATAATTTTGAGGCATCCAACCCCGATTTCTTGTTTAAACTTTTTAGCTTATATGAAGAAGAAGCCAATCAATTAATTAATAAAAATTTGGTTTTACCTGCCCTTGATTATGTTCTTAAATGTTCCCATTGTTTTAATCTTCTTGACGCTCGGGGGGTAATAGCTGTGGCGGAAAGAACTCGTTATATTGGTAGGATTAGAAATCTTGCCCGTGAGGTAGCCCATCAATATCTGGCGCAAAGGGAGAGTTTAAATTTTCCTCTCATGGCACAGTAAATCTTTTTAGTTTGGCCACCGTGTAATCAATTACACGGCTATGGCAACGGTTTTTCAAGACTCACAAAAGAAGGTTGATTACTTAATGTACAACTTTTTTTATTTATTTTCTCCATCCTTAGGGGAGGAGAATCGTTGAGCAACGGTTTCAGGTTGAATGGAAGATAGGATAATATGGTTGGAGTCGGTGACAATCACTGCCCTTGTTCTTCTGCCATAGGTAGCATCAATCAACTGACCTTTATCTTTAGCTTCGTTAATAATCCTTTTTATGGGTGCTGATTCGGGAGAGACGATGGCAATAATTCTACTACCAGAAACGATATTCCCAAAACCGATATTTACTAATTTGCTATCCATCAATTTTGTAATTTATTATAGATAATGACTTTATAGATAATGACTAGAATAATAACACAAATATATAAAAGTAAACCTAAAAGAGTGGTTTTTTAAACCGTTTAAAATAAATGGTAATTATATCTTTATTTTTTTAGGTTAATGACAATTATAAACAATATAAAGAAACAATTATAGTTAAAATTTATAAGAAGTTTTCCTTCAAAAATAAGAACTGTTTTTATTAATGGATAAAAATTAATTTATTGAGGATAATATTAATTTAACGATCGCCTATAGCCGTCATATTATTCGCCCCAAAAATAGCTTCATAGTGACGATAAAACTTAAATTCTAGGATGTTATAGGCTGGATCTTGTAAAAAGAAGGTTTTATGTTCCGTTAATTCCCCTAAAAAGCGAATGCGAGGGGGTTGATAAAAATTAACTTGTTTATTTTCACAGTTATAAACTAATTCATCCCAATCAGATTCCTGAGTAAAAACAATGCCAAAATGACGGGGATAAATACCCCGAGGGGGAGCAATATTTTCTTTGCTAGTGTGGGTAACTAATTGATGTCCATAAAAATCAAAAATCATCGCATGATCATTATTTCTGCCCAACTTAGCTCCCAATATATTAGCGTAAAAATTTTCGGTATCTTCCCTATTAATCATGGGAATTGCTAGATGAAAAAGAATATCACTCATGGTTATAAAATAATCAATTTTCAATGGTTAGGTTTTCGGTGCGCTCGAATCTCAACTCAGAATGACGATTCTGCCAATATTGCTTTTGCTTATCAAAAACATTCAACTTACGAAAAGTATCCGCATCTCTAATTCTAATGCCCTCCTCACCGATATAAGCCACCTCCGCCACATTATTATCGGGATTATCATCGGGCGCCCTAGCGACTAAATCGGCAATCCTCAATTGAGTAGGATTCATTTTTAGTGCCATGATAAGTGATTCTCGATTACCCCTGGCCCCTGCGTGGGCAATACCTTTTAACGTACCCCAAACGAACACATCTCCCCCCGCCACAATCGTCGCCCCCGGGTTAACATCCCCCAAAACAATTACTGTACTATCATGGGCTATTTGCACCCCCGAGCGTAAGTTAGTTTTAATATACAAAGGTTCAGTCAAATTTTGTTGGGGATTTTCCTTCGGTTTAACGAAAAGGGAAATAGATGGATTTTGTTTGACGGAATAACCAGCACTAGCGGCCGCTACGGCGGTTTGACGACGTTGGGTGACTACTAAATCGAGTTTTAGTTGATTTTGCTCAAGGATTTCGTCTAATTCTCTAATTTGTCGGGTATCTAATAATTTATCGTGACTTTCTAAGTGGGCTTTTGTGTCAGGAAGCCATGACTTATCCATTTTTTGTAATCTAGTTTTGAAGTCTTCAACCATCCTTAGCCATTGATGATTGTCGTTAGCTTTTTGGAGGGGTAAAAAAAGATAGACAAAATCTCCTTCTTGTTTCAGTTTTATTTGCTCTTGACTAGATAGGGGGGGGTTTTCTGAAACTTCTTCGGTAATAGATGATTCTGGGGAATTAAGGTTATCACTTTCAGGGGGTATGTTATCAGCTGGATTGATCATTATTATTGAAGGAGGTAAATTGTTTTTTTAGGGAAGGACAAAAAACTAATGGTTTCAATTTTATAATATATTTAGAGGGGTGCTGAGAATTTATCTCCGTGGCAACCCGTAATGGTAGAGGTATAGTATCACAATGTTTAAGCCCATCTCGGATTTGGTTAAGTCTTTACAAAAAGATTCAGGAGAATTATTGGTTAATCGTTACAAAATCGGTAATCTTTTGGGGAAGGGCGCCATGGGGCAGGTTTACAAGGCTTTTGATACTAATAATAATGATGGGGTAGTGGCGATTAAATTTCTTTCTCAGGCTTTATTGGATGGGAAGATGCGCGATCGTTTTCAAAAAGAAGCTAGAATAAGTGCTTTATTGGGTGAACAAAGTGATCATATTGTCAGGGTAAAGGATTACGGTGTAGATGATAGTCAAGTGCCGTTTTATGTGATGGAATATTTGGAAGGTTATGATTTAGATCAACTGATTAAGAAAAAGCCCCTTTCTTTACCCAAATTTCTATCTCTAATTTATCAGATATGTTTGGGGTTAGAGTGCGCTCATAACGGTATTTTAGTTAACAATGAATTAGCACCGATTATTCATCGAGATATAAAACCAAGTAACATTTTTTTGAGTAAAGATCCAAAACAAGTTCATTTTGTAAAAATTCTTGATTTTGGTATTGCTCAAATTCATAATCCCGACGAATCTTTAACACAAAAATCCTTCATGGGTACTCCTGAATATTGCTCCCCTGAGCAAATGGCAGAGGAAGAATTAAAACCTACTTCTGATATATATAGTTTAGGGGTATTAATGTATCAAATGTTAACCCGTGAAACTCCCATTAAGGCCGAGGCTCATAATTTTCAATCATGGTACAAAGCCCATAATGAGTTTGCCCCGAAAAAGTTACCTAGTTATTTAGAATTACCCCCAGAGTTGGACGACTTAATCATGAAGTGTTTAAATAAGTCTCCCGCCCGTCGCCCTCAGAGTATTAGGGAAATTTTGAAACTAATTATTCCTTTGGAAAGGGAATATAGTGGCGCTGATGAAGAAATTAACCACAAAAGTCAGGAGGCTTCTTCTAATTTGCCTTTAAGCACGGTATATCGTCAAAGTGTTTGGCCAAAAGATAAGCCCCAGAAAAAGATTGTTTTCCCCAATTTAACGGAAGCCCAAGAGGGTACGTTTTCTAGTTTATGGAGTATGCTTGACGCTGATGAGGTGTTACATTTTCAGCCTAAGTCAACTTTTTGCTTTACCCATTTTATGTTTCAGGCTACCCCACATCCAATGATTTTATGGGTAAATCTACTTTATAATCGCAGTTATGAGCCGAAGTGGTTGCCTTGTTATTTGGATTTAAAAACGGATATTGGTTATCAAATTAGCACCCATTTAGTGAGTCAGAAAAAATATTATATTCTTTTGTTTGAGTTGGGAAATCCTTCTGGTTATAAGCAGAAGTTGACGGTTAATGTTAGTGTTGAGAAACTTAAACAGTTACAAAGTTTTGTGATGAGGGCTTCTTCTTGGGGAGGGGAGAGGCAACCTGAGGCGAGTAAAATTATTTTGAAAAAGCAGTTTGAGTCGGTGAAGAAAACTATTTTGGCGGCGGTGGCAAGGGCTAAATAATGGATAATGCATAATGGATAGTTGATAATTAAATTTTTATGCCCTATTTTTTATTGCTTAATGGTCGGTGATCATTGATAATAATATCTGGTATATCTAGGAAGGGATTATTAGTCTCTTTTTTTCGTTGGAAATAAAGGCAAGTAAAGGAAAGTTGAATTCTGTGTTTGATTTACAAAGCTATTTAAAGGAAAAGAAAGGGTTAGTAGAAAAGTCTTTGGATGAGTCTTTACCCATGGGTAAGCCTGAGAAGATTTATGAATCGATGCGTTATTCTTTGTTGGCGGGGGGCAAGAGATTGCGCCCTATTTTGTGTTTGGCTACTTGTGAGTTGATGGGGGGTAATGATGAGATGGCGATTCCTTCTGCTTGTGCTTTGGAAATGATTCATACTATGTCTTTAATCCATGATGATTTACCTGCTATGGATAATGATGATTATCGTCGGGGTAAGTTAACTAATCATAAGGTTTATGGGGAAGATATTGCTATTTTGGCTGGGGATGGTTTGTTAACCTATGCTTTTGAGTATGTAGCGAGGGAAACTAAGGGGGTACCTCCTGAAAATGTGTTGGAGGTTATTAAGATTTTAACTAGGGCCGTGGGCGCTCAAGGTTTGGTAGGGGGGCAGGTGATGGATTTAGAGTGTGAGGGTAAAACTGATGTGACGGCGGAGATGTTGAGTTTTATTCATATTCACAAGACGGGGGCTTTGTTGGAAGCCTGTGTAACTTCTGGGGCTGTTTTGGCTGGGGCGAATCAGGAGGATTTAAATCGTCTTTCTATTTATGCGAAAAATATCGGTTTAGCTTTTCAAATTATTGATGATATTTTGGATGTCACGGCTACTAGCGAGGAGTTAGGGAAAACTGCTGGTAAGGATGTTTCGGCTGATAAGGCTACTTATCCTAAGTTGTGGGGGCTTGAGGAGTCTAAGGTTAAGGCTGATGAGTTGATTGAAGGTGCGATCGCACAGTTAACTATCTATGGGGAAAAAGCTCAACCCTTAAAAGCTCTTGCGGAATATATTGTTAATAGAAAAAATTAAGAGGAGTGAAAAATGCAGATAGTCAGTGAAATTTTAAGCAATAAGTTAATTGTCATTCCCCTTTTATCTTGTATTATCTCTCAAATCATCAAAGTTACCGTAGATACAGTTCACAACCGCAAATTTAGCTTCCGTTACATTGTGAGTACGGGGGGTATGCCTAGCGCTCACTCTGCCCTTGTAGGCTCTTTAGCAACGGGTATAGGGCAAACTTTGGGTTGGTCTTCCCCCGAATTTGCGATCGCCTCTATTTTTGCAGGAATCGTCATGTATGATGCTGCGGGGGTACGTCAGGCCGCAGGAAAACAAGCAAGAGTATTAAATCAAATTATGGAAGGCATGATTAACCATGAAGATTTTAACGAAGAAAGACTTAAGGAGTTATTGGGGCATACTCCTTTTCAGGTAGTAGTAGGATTGATTTTAGGCATCTTAAGTTCTGCTATTTTCTTACCCTTAATTTGATTTCGAGTAGAAAATAAATCAAAAATTATTGAATTAAGTTTGTAGTTGCCACTTTAGTGGCATTATTATCAGTAGAATCAAGGCTAAAGCCATTACTACAAACTAGGATTATGTATGAGTATCATAAATTAAGTCATCAACAAAAATTGGAATTAGTGCAAGAGAGACTTAAAAAAGGATTTCCCGCTCATTCTCCGCCTCATCCCATACAAATTGAGGGCTTTTATTTACTTACAATTGCCTGTTATCAACATCAAAAAATTTTAAATACTTCATCTCGTCGTCAACAATTATTAAACCTCTTGTTTGAAAAATTTATCCATGAAGGAATAGAAATTAGAGGATGGGTAATTTTGGTGAATCATTATCATTTATTGGTCTATTTGCCCAATTTATTAATTCTCTCCTCAATTTTTAAAGCAATTCATGGTGTTACTTCCTATCAATGGAATTTAGAAGATAATCAAAGAGGACGTAAAGTATGGTATCGTTTTAGCGATCGCGCCATTCGCTCCAAAAGACATTATTACACAACCCTGAACTACATACATTATAATCCTGTGAAACATAACTACATTAACTCTCCTTATGATTGGTTAGAAAGCAGCGTACATTGGTATTTACAGGAGAAAGGTAGAGACTGGTTAAGAGATAGTTGGGTAAAATACCCTGTAAAAGACTATGGTAAAGGATGGGATGATTAAACCAAGTTCGTAGTGAGGGCTGAAGCCCTTCAAAAAGCCCTAAAGGGCTTACTACGAACTTAAGCACTGAAATACTTCGCCACAGGATGATAACAAATAATCGCACTGGTGGACTGTTCAGGGTATATTTGTTCAGACTCATCCATATACATATCAATGCGCTTAGTATCCAACAGATCTAACTGCACATATTGATCTAACATATTAGGACAAGCAGGATAACCAAAACTGTACCGTGAACCCTGATAGCGTTGTTTAAACATATCACGGATATTATCAGGCTCTAAATCGCCAAAACCTAACTCCCGTCGAATCCTTGCATGACACCATTCCGCCATGGCTTCCGCCGTTTGTACCGCCATACCATGATAATAGAGGTAATTGGTATATTCATCATTGGCAAACAGTTTTTGAGCGTATTCTGTGGCAATTTCGCCCACTGTCACCGCCTGCATGGGGAAAACATCGATAATACCCGAATCTTTAGAAGCGAAAAAGTCGGCAATACATAGTCTTTTACCAGACTTTTGGCGAGGAAATTCAAATTTGGCAATTTCTTCCTTCGCTTCAGGATTTTCAGGGTTATAAATATATAAAGTATTACCTTCCGATTGACAAGGGAAATAACCATAAATGAGGGTGGGATGTAATAAATTTTCCGCTTGAATTTTCGCTTTCCATTCATCCAAAATAGGATGTACTTTTTCCGCTAAAAACTCATTATATTCATCCCTTGGTTGCCCTTGGGGTTTACGGAATTGCCATTGCCCAGCAAACAAGGCTTGTAAATCTAAATACCAGAAAAGATCGTCAAAATCAAACTCATCGGGATACATAATTTTTGTACCCCAAAAAGGAGGAGTCGGACGTTCAATATTTACGTCCACTGCTTCACTTCTACGGGTATCAATTACCTGGTCTTTTTCTTCTTCTTTCTCTTTTTTATCCTCAGTTTTTACCTCCCCTGAATCATCAAAATTACGACCTTTAAAGAGATTATTTTCTTCTTCAAATTCTCCTAAAAATCCCTGTAAATTATCCCACTGACTGCTGTTTTTTGCAGGCATTAATTTGTCCATAAAATGTAAATCGGCAAAGGCATCTTTACCATAAACCACTTTACCGTTATAAGCATTTTGACAATCTTCATAAACAAATTTAGGAGTTAAGGCAGCCCCACCCAAGATGACGGGAACATTTATTCCCTCTTGGTTAAAGGTTTCTAAGTTATCTTTCATAAATGCCGTGGATTTTACTAATAAACCACTCATGGCGATACAATCTGCATTAGATTCTCGATACGCTTTAATGATATTTTCCACAGGTTGTTTAATACCAATATTAACCACTTTATAACCATTATTAGAAAGAATAATATCTACTAAATTTTTACCAATATCATGGACATCTCCCTTCACTGTGGCAATTAAAAATGTACCTTTACCACTGCCATCACTATCGGATTTATCCATAAAAGGTTCAAGAAAAGCTACGGCCGATTTCATGGTTTGGGCAGATTGTAAAACGAAAGGCAATTGCATTTGTCCACTACCAAATAACTCTCCCACAACTTTCATACCATCCAATAAAAAAACATTAATAATATCTAAAGGAGGATACTTTTCTAGGGCAATATTCAAAGCATCTTCTAAGCCAATTCTTTCCCCTTCAATAATATGTTGTTTTAATCTTTCTTCGATGGGTAAATCAGCCACATTTTTCTTATTACTTTTAGTGGTTTTACCCTGAAATAAGGTGGTTAATTCTCCTAAAGGATCATAAGTACAAATATCCCCATCAAATTTTCTATTATCGTAGATTAAATCCCGACAAATTTCTAAAGATTTTTCGTCAATCTTAGCTAATGGTAATATTTTATTAGGAGAAACGATCGCACCGTCCATCCCTACCTGCATCGCCTCATGGAGAAACACCGAGTTTAACACCTGACGGGCAGCAGGATTCAAACCAAAGGAGATATTAGAAACCCCCAACATAAAATGACATTCGGGGAAATCTGCATGGATGCGCGCAATAGATTCAATAGTCGCCTTACCATTTTCCCTGTCTTCCTCAATCCCAGTGGAAATGGGCAAAGCAAGGGTATCAAAAAAGATTTCATGGGCAGGGATACCAAACTTCAGCGCATCGTTATAGGCACGTTTAGCAATTTCATATTTTTTATCCGCCGTGCGCGCCATACCATCCTCATCGATAGTACCAATTACCACCCCAGCGCCATATTGCTTCGCCAATTCTAATACCTTAAAAAATCTTTCCTCTCCATCCTCATAGTTAGTGGAGTTTAGGATACATTTACCCCCCACCACCTTTAATCCTGCCTCCATTTTTTGCCATTCCGTGGAGTCTAGCATGAGGGGGAGGGTGATATTATTCACCAGACGGGAAGCCAATTCGTGCATATCTTTTTCCCCGTCACGCCCCACATAATCGACGTTGACATCAAGGATATGCGCCCCTTCTTTTACCTGACTTTTGGCAAGGGATACCAAACCATCCCAATCTTCGGCGTTGAGCATATCACGGCATTTTTTCGAGCCACTGGCGTTTAATCTTTCCCCCACAATTAAGAAAGAATTATCTTGCTGGTAGGGTTGAGTGCCATAAATAGACGCAGCGGAAGGCTCATAATTATAATGACGCTCTTTGGGTTTGAGGGTAGTGGCAATTTCCGCCAAGGCTTTGATATGATCAGGACGAGTACCACAACAACCACCAATAATTTGTACTCCCAAGTCTTCGATAAAGTGCATTAGGTGCATTCTTAACTCAATGGGAGATAGTTTGTAGTGTGCTTGTCCTCCGACGTTTTCAGGTAAACCTGCATTGGGTACACAGGAAACCACAAAGGGGGAATTTTCGCTTAAATACTTGATGTGAGGTTTCATCAAATCAGGGCCTGTGGCACAGTTTAGCCCCAATATATCGATGGGATAAGGCTCAAGAATGGCAAGGGCTGCGCTGATTTCTGTACCCACTAACATAGTACCCATGGTTTCCATGGTGACAGATACCATCAGGGGGAGTCTTTCTCCTTTTTCTTTGAATACTTCTTCGATGGCGTTGAGGGCGGCTTTTATTTGTAGTACGTCTTGACAGGTTTCCACTAACAGTAAGTCGGCACCACCATCGTATAACCCTTGAACTTGGGTGACGTAGGCATCTTTTAGGGTATCATAGTCGATGTGTCCGAGGGTGGGTAATTTTGTACCCGGGCCAATGCTTCCTGCCACGAAACGGGGTTTTTCGGGGGTGGAATATTCTTGGGCTACTCTTTTGGCGAGTACAGTGGCGGTTTTATTTAGATAATAGGATTGATCCGCAAGATCATATTCTGCTAATACTAGGGGTGTACCCCCAAAGGTGTCGGTTTCGATAACATCAGCCCCTGCTTCTAAAAAGCCCCTATGGACGATTTCCACGGCTTCGGGTTTGGTGTGGACTAAATATTCGTTACATCCTTCATATTCTGCCCCGCCAAAGTCTTCGGCGGTGAGGTTTTGCACTTGTAGGTTTGTACCCATAGCACCATCTAATACTAGCACGGGGCGATCTTTGCTATGGAGTCTTTCTAAGAATAGGCTTTTCATGGAGTAGTTATTTATATATGATTGCTTCTATAAGTTATGTATATTAACTACTTTAGCTTATTTAAGGGCTTAGAATGTCTGACAAAAATGGAATGTTAAAAATCATGAAAATATTTATTCTCTCTAAGCTCGAGTATTAAGATTACATACATAGGCTATTAATCAAATACAATTTATGAAAAAACCACCTCAGTTTATTTCTCAAATCATTCCCTCTGCTGTTACTGGTGGTTTAGCAACGTTAGTTATTGCAGTGACTGGTGGTAATTTATCACAAAGTATAGTCGGTTTTTTCGCTACAACTTCTGGAGGCTATATTTCTACTACTTTAATTAAGAAAGACGTAGATAAATTAGACGAAAAAAATCGGGAATTGAAAGAAGCATTTGGATTTAAACCACAACTGGATTATTTACAACAACAGCAAAAATTATTGACAACAAAAATTAATAATTTAAATGAGGAAAAAGAAGATTTAGAAACAAGAATTATTACCATTAAACAAGAACATTATAATTTAGAAGAGTTAGAAGCAAGAATTAAACAAAATAAAATATTAAAAATAAAAATTGATGAATCAACAGCAGAATTAAATAATATTAAAGAGCAAATAAAAGAAAGAGAAAATCAAAAAAATAATTTATCTTTAGTATCTAGTCAATTTTTGCAAAAACAAGCTGAATTAGATGATTTAAAGCAAAATATAGACAAATTAAGTAAAAGTAAAGAAAATTTAGAGATTGCCAAAGTCAACTATGAGGCTTTAAACCAAAAATATACCATCTTGGAAAAGGAACAGAATAAAATCTTACAAGAAATTGAGATTCTTAACAACACGAAAAAATTAATTCAAGAAAAAATTATTGAGCAGGAAAAGTACCAGATAAGATTAAATAATATTCAAGAAGAATTTGAACATAAAAAATATCGACTAAAAGAATTAAATAATCAAATAAATAATTTTAAGCAAAAAAAAGAAGATTTAGAGATATTTAATGTAAATTATAATGCTTTAAAAGAAGAATATAGCATTTTAGAAAATAAGCAAAATCAAATTTTAGATGATATTGACAATCTTAATCATCAAAAAGAGATAATTCAAAATAAAATTAATGAGAATGAAAAATATGAGATTAAATTAAATAACATAAAAGAAGAATTTGAACAAAAACAAAATGAATTAATAAACTTAAACCATAAGCTAGAAAATCTCAATCAAAAAACTGCTGAATTAGAAATTTTTAGAAGTAGCTATGATGCCCTAAAAAATGAATACGAAACCTTAGAAAATCAACAGCAAACTTTAGTTTTAGAAATTCCTCGTTTAGAATCAGAAAGAGATAGAATTTTACAAGAAATTCAAACGATTGAAACAAAGGCTCAACAGGCTGATATATTAAGAAGAGAATTAGATGAATTAGAGGCACAATTTAGAATTAAAAGGAATGATTTAGGTAGTTTAAAACGCAAAATAGAATATTTAGAAACAGAAAAAGAAAATTTAGAAAATGAAATTAAATGGAGAGAAATAGAGATACAAAGAAAAGAAGGTAAAATTAAAGAGTTACAAAAGGAAATTAAAAGATTGAAAGAGGATTTAGAGGAGATAAAAAATAGTGTTGATTATGCTTTCCAAGCCTTAAAGATTCCCGTAGAAGTTAAAGCACAAATAGAAAAATATTTTGAGAGTGAATCTGATTTCTTAAATCAATTGAAGAGTTATTTAAAAGCAAAAGGCTTAACTTTTTCTGATAGGGTTATTAATGCTTTTCACACTTCTTTAAAGGTGCAAGATATTTCTGCTTTAGTAATTTTAGCCGGGATTAGTGGCACGGGAAAAAGTGAGTTACCCCAAGCCTATGGTGAGTTTATTGGTGCACCTTTGGTGATGTTACCTGTGCAACCCCGTTGGGATTCTCCCCAAGACTTACAAGGGTTTTTTAACTATATTGAAAAGAAATATAAACCTACTGAGTTAATGCGTTATCTCTATCAACATGAAAGGCAAAATGACTTAAAAAATCGCATGGTTTTAGTATTGCTTGATGAGATGAATTTAGCAAGGGTTGAATATTATTTTAGTGATTTTTTATCTAAGTTAGAAAGCAGAAGAAATGACGATACTTTTTTAGAAATTGAGGCAGGTAGTTTAAAGTTATCAAAGGAAGACAAAAGGGTAAAAATTCCCGATCAATTTTTGTTTGTAGGCACAATGAATGAGGATGAAACCACTCAGTCTTTATCAGATAAAGTGTTAGATAGGGCAAATGTATTAACTTTTGGCAAACCTCCCGAATTGAAGTTAAGGGGAGTTAAACGGAAGGTTGACATTCCTAAAGAATACTTGTCTTGGGAAACTTTTAACAGTTGGTGTCAACAACCCCAAGAGGGTAGCAGTGTTTTAGAGAGTGTCAAAGACTATGTTAATCGAGTTAATAACATTATGGAGGCTTTGGGAAGACCTTTTGCCCATCGAGTTTATCAGGCGATCGCAAAGTATGTGGTAAACTATCCGAATGCTCTACAAGACGATAATATCAGAAAAAAAGCTATCTCAGATCAATTTGGACAAAAATTGTTACCGAAGTTAAGGGGTTTGATGGTAGAGGATAGCAATGTTAAACCCCAGTTAGAGGAGTTGAAAAGAATCATTGATGAATTGGGGGATGAGTCTTTAAAACAGGCTTTTGAGGTGGCACGAAATGGGCAATATGGGCAGTTTCAATGGAAGGGGATGGTTTATCAGGAAACAAGTAACGATTAGGTGATTCTCAATAATCAATATACCACAATGATCCCCCCTAGCCCCCCTTAACAAAGGAGGAATTATTAACTATTTACCATCAACTATTCACGATAGGAAATGTTTTATTATCCGAGTATTGCTGATTATTTAGACAATAAATTTAACTCGTTTAACTCAGAGTCTATTGTCACCTTAAAAAGTAAAAATCGCCCTTTTCTCAAATTAGCCGATGATGAAGATTTACAACATCAATATCATTTCTTAATGGAAAGAGATAAAGGATTATATGAAATTGGATTTCCCTTGATACAAGTTGCTGATTTTGAGACTAATAATAATTTAACTCAATTAATTAATATTCAAACTAAACAAGGAGAAGTAATTAAATTTTACCTTGAAGATGAGGTATTAGACGAGACACAATTAACCAATGATGAGGATTTAGCTAAAAATTTACTAAAAGAGTTAGGACAAAAGTGCGATCGCACCACAGCAGAAAGCATCAGCCTTTTTATTGGATTATTTCACAGTTTAACTAACCATCATCAAAACAAAAAAACTACTCCTTTAAATATTGAAAAAAGTTTAGAAAAATTAAGTCAAGAAGATGCCCGTTTACCCCTTATTTTAGCACTCAATAAACGCTATGAACTAAGACATAAATTAGAATTAATTGCTCCTAAATTACGCTCTCAACTTAATCGTGTAGCGGAGATGATGCCTTTAGGACATATTCAAGAAATGGATGCCTATTGTTTAAGAGATTATGTACGTCGCCCGGGGCAAGATGCGATCGAAAAAGCAGGAGCAAGACAAGAATTAATGGGCATTAAACGCTATCAAAACTATAATACCCCAGAAAATCGATTTTTAAAAGGATTTTGCGATTTATTACATTTAGAATGTCAAGACTATCGCAGTGATTATGAAGAAGCTAAATCATTATATATAGCAATAGAGCGTTTTCGTCAAGAGCCAAGTGTCAAAACAATTCCTCGTACAACAATATTTACAGGAAAGCCCAACTATGTTTTACAACAAAATCCCATTTATCGAAGTTTTTATCAAGCCTATCAAGACTACTTAAAAAGACGCACAGAGAAAGAAAAATTTTGGGGATTTCGTCAAGCCTTATTAGTGGATGTTGTCAAAATTTTATGGTTAGAAGCCTTATTAAAATTAGAAGGAAGTTATCTTGATTGTCAAACAAAAATAGAAATTTTAGACATACCCAAAGAAGGCAAATATTTAAAAGATAACCAACAATTTAAGATATTATGCCTATTAAACAAATCAGCATTTATTTTCAATCTTCAACAACATACTAATAACATAACAAAAGGAGATTTTCAGTTAAATATCACCATACAAAGAATAACAGACAGAGAGCCAGAATTTTCTAATTATCAATGGTTAATATGGGTATTTTGGTATCAACCAGAAGCAGAAATCTTAAAGAAGATAAAAGAAAAATCTAAAGATAAGTTGCCTATTTGTTTTTATCTTTATCCCTCCCCAGAATCATCAGAAAAAGAAACAGAAGAAATTATAGAGAGTAAGATTAATCTTATCAAAATATCTCATCCTTTAAAAGAAAATTTAGAAACAGGAGTCAAGCTAATTATAGAAAACATTTGTTATTGGTTAGCAGAATGGCAATAGAGGTTTGTAGTTAGGGATTTATCCCTTCTATCCTTTATGAATTAACGCAAAAATCATCATTCTAAATTAATTAAACACTATGAATTTACCCTTAGAGATAATCAATCAAATAACGGAAAAACCTATAAGTTTTATTAACACAAGAAACCAATTAAACTTACCTCATTATCAAGGTAACTTCCCCTTTCGAGTGAAACAAAAAGAAGCCATTGAATTAGGATTATCGAATTTTCCTCTAGTCATCATTGCAGGAAATCCAGCTAGTGGAAAAACAGAAATAGCCAAAGCTATTCTTGACACGGCTATAAAAAATCAAAACTCAACCTTAATTATTTCTCCCCATCAAAGTAGTTTAAATCAATATCAAAATCTTAGTCTTAAACCATTACAGATAAATCAGGAAATAAAATATTATGAAATAGTCAAAAACTGGTTAAAATCAAAAATACAAAATCCAGAAATAAACTTCACTCCTCCTTATCTTTTACCCGATACTATCTTTGATAATTTAGAAATTAACATCCAAAAATTGTCAAAGTTAATAACAGAAACAAATCAAGAGAAATTGAGAAAAAGGATTAAGCAAAAATTTCCGCAAATCTCCGATAACAGATGTATGTTATTAATGGCAAAAATCAAAAAATTTTCTCACCTCCTAACTCAAAGAGAATATCTAAAACAAAACTATCAAAATCTTGCCGATAACGACTTAGAAGAATTAACCCAATTAACTATTAATACTGTCAATTTTCCTCACACCTGTTTAGTGAGTGATATTGATTTAATTCCCGACAAAATTTTTGATGTAGTCATTATTGAAGATAGTCATTTATTGACTCAAAATGTAATTGAAAGAATAGCAAAGAATAGTCAAAAATTAATCTTATTGGGAGAATTAGACAAAGATAATGATAATTTTTTGAAAAGACTATTTTATAATTTATCTCCTGCTTATCGTCTGGAAATAAAAGAAAACCATCGCTTAACTATCGACTTAGCCAGAAAAATTTTTCCCTTGTTTTACAATGACTATCCTTATACCCCCGTTTCTCATTCATTAAACACCCCCAGAAAGACAGACAATCTACCTGTGTTACTAGAAAAAAACTGTTTAATCTGGCATGATATTGTCAATTTTCAACAAATGATTATCGTCTTAAAACAATATTTACTAGAAAATAAGGATTATCAAATACTAACCTTTTCGGAAAATACATCTACTCTCATTCAACAACTATTAGACTCTAATTCAAACAATCAGATAATAAAATCTATCTCTAACTGGTATGGGGAAGAAACAGAAAATTTACTAATCGTCGTTGATAAAAATAATCAAGATAATCCTACCTTAACAGAATTAAAACTAGCCTTAACTAGGGCAAAATATTCCATCACAATTTTAGGAGATAAAACCCACTATGAAAATTCAAACTTAAACATCTTACTGCAAGATAATACCATAACGATTAAACGAGATCTAGCCTTAACATCAGCAACTATTTAACTCATAATAATCTGTCTCCGTAAAACAGGCATCTTGCCTATATACTTGTTTAATTTTTCTATCTTTCTGTTTGATTTTTAACACAATATTATATTAATTTTGAGGTGAAAACATGGAAATATATTGGCACATTAAAGGTAAATATCAGAAAATAGCAAAGGATGGAGAAATCAGAAAAGCAACTCCATTAAAAACTATCATTAATGATATTCAAGCCATCGCCACTCAACAAAAAATATCTAATGTATCGACTATTAATAAATCTTTTGGCTTAAATTTCCTTCCTCCCAGTATAGTTAATAATTTATTAGAAAAAAATCTAGGTAAATCGGCAATCTTAATCAATCAGAAAATTAAACCATCACTAGAATCAAGTCGTAATTTTCAACCGAAAGAATTTGACTATCAATTTATCCCTGAAGAATCGGAAGGAATTGATACCTTAATTTTGGCTTCAGATAATCAGCAAATTCCAGTCAACTTAATTTATGTATGTGAGGGGGTTTATCAACTTAAGTTATCAGAAAATCAGAATAATCCAATTATCAAGCAAAAAAGAGAAAATGCTTTTTATGAACTTAATCTTATCATCCAAGAGCAACCCCTAACAATTATTGATAAATTTCTCCAAAATCCTGATACCGAAAATTGTGTTATTTCTCTCTATGATGACTGTATAGTTTTATTAAAAATAGAAGATTTACATATGAATTTACAGGAAGCTATCACGATTCTTAAAAATAATTCTTCTTTGACTTCTGAGAATTTATTAGTAAAGACTTATCGACAAAAATATTTAACTTTATCTCCTATTAATTTAATTTCGTCTTTATCAGATAATATAATGATGACTGACGATAATCAGATAACAATAAATAAAGGAAAACATCGAGAATTGCTTTATGATTTAATTGAAAAAGCTGAGAAATTTTTATTAATTAGTAGTTATCGTCTTGAAGATAAAGATATTATTAATCTAATTGTTAATAAAGCCTCTAGTTTACCTTTAGGAATTTGGATTTTGACGGATTTTAACGATGAGGTGATAAAAACAGTTGATGAAAATGTAGAAGATAAAGAGGATTATTTAGAATATGGCTCATCTAATGAAAAGAAAACACAATGCTTACAATTATTAGCAGAAAAAGGAATTGGTTTTCGTAGTGGCTATTTTCACCTTAAAACTTATATTAGCGAAAAATCAGCTTATTTGGGTTCGTGTAATTTAACGGGAGGTAGTTTAAGCAGAAATATTGAGACAGGAATCTTGTTTTCTCATTCCCCTGAATATCAATGTTTAATTAATTATTTTAACTACCTTTGGGAAAATAAAAGTAAGGCACAATTTGTGCCGAAGATGGGAGAATTTCAAATACAAAACTTAACACCTAAAAATATTAGTATTGATTTCGATAGTTGTTTTCTCAATTCTTATCAATATGAAGAAGATTTAACTCTTAGTTTGCAACAATTTAGGGAAAATCCTCGCAGCAAAATTATTATTTATACTCGTAATTTTAAACCCAATGGAATACAAGCTAATTTGTTAAAAAGTCTATCTTGTGAAATTTACTATGGCAATTTTAATGGTAGTGATTTACCGGCGAAAAAAATTCCTTTTCTGCATGGTAAGGTTGTGATTCTTAGCAATGAAGTTGCCTATATTAGTAGTCAAGATTTCACTTTTACTCATTATGGTCTTCATGATTTAACCTATAAAATTACTAATTTAAAACTAATAGAAACTATTAAACAACAATTACATCATTTATACTAATTTTCAATAATTTATAAAAATATTTATTCCCCTTCGCTTTTTTTAATAAAGATAAAATACTATCTAAACCACCTTAATAAAAATATGATATTTAAAAGCTAATGTAAAGTTAAAATGACATTTTTTTAGTTCAATTTATTGAACGTTATCTATTAGCTTTGTCAATTTATTGCAAAGCAGTTTATAAGTTGAAATTATTATTAAAATTAATGGTAAAGATTATGAGTAAATTTTTTAACCTTGAATCCTATATAGAATATTGTCAATACGCCCAAATTTTTGTAGAAAATATTAATCTTAATCACAAAAATAAGCAAGATTTACTATTAGAATATAAACATTTTATTGACAGAAATAAAAATATTGAGTTTTTAGAGTTTCCTTTTTTACCTTCTTTGTTGCCTTCACAATTAACACCTAGTCATCAATCAAGAATATCTAAGGAAAAGTTAGGTTTTTTTATTGAAGATAATCGGGAGGAAGAAATTTTTATTATTCCCCCTATTAATGCTTTTGGTTTAAGTTTATTAAGGGCATCTTATCTATTTTCACCTGTTTTTTACTATTGGAATTTTGTTGATGATATTATTAAATTTGATAATCTGGATAAGCCTTTGATTATTTATAATTTAGATGATTTTACCCCTTCTCAAATTATTCCTTTAACTTCTGAATCTCATCCAAAAAGCAACTATTCTATTCCTATCATTGATACTCGTAATCTCGACAATTATCAATATTTAAAATTGTCTTTTATGTATGAGGAGAGGTGCGATCCCGAAGGGATATGCTACGTAGCACGTATCTTTTCCAGAATAGCACAAAATATTCTAAAACAACTAAAATTAGATATTACTCTGAAAAAAGATTTAATTAAATATCTTCAGAAAATTAATATTTTTAAACTAATCAACTCTCAACAGGATAATAATATCACATCTTTCCCTATCATAATTTACTTGGGAGAAAAATTTTATCATTATCATCTTAACGGAGAGGAAATTAAAGAAATTATCAGTAAAGAATTACCTTTACAAGAATTAAATAAGATTATCGAAAATAATCAAGATAAGTATAACTTTTTAGTGATTAGTAGCTATGATTTACCATTAGTTAATACTTCATTGTCAAGTTATGGAATAAGCGTTAAAACTGATAATTTTAAAAAATTTAAAGATATTTGGTTAGAGGCAAAAAATCAAGAATTTCCTCTTTATGGGCAACATTTAGACAAAATTAGCTTTTTTGTGGCAGGAGAAGAAAAAAATCAAGAGATAGAAATTAGTTTACCTGAAAAAATTTGCTATCAGGGGGAAAAAGAGGAAAAAATCTATGGGGAATATTATAGTAAGAATAATCAAGAATTTAGACAAGAGTTTACTATGTCAAATTCTTCTGTTTATTTACCTTTTACTATTAATGGAGAATACTTAATTGATGAACAAACATCAAAAAAGATAATCTATAAAATTGAGAATCAATATTACGATGGAAATAAAGATAAGAATTTATTGATAAAAATATGTTTTATTCTTCAACCTGGTAAACCACCAAAATTAGAAGTTATTGATCAATATAATCGTGTTTTAAATTCCTTTTTAGAAAATAAACCAGAATTAGATAATTTAGTTTGTATATCTACTAAAAATATGAGTGAATTTACTCGAAACAATTTATCCAATGCGGGGCTAGATAAAATATCGGAAAATTATTTATATTTTGAACAAATATTATTAAATATAAAAGAGAAACTAAGCAATATTAAATCAGCTAACTATAATAGTTCTTATTTTATTAGGAATGCTCAAGAAATAAGAAAGTTAAGATTAGATGCAAATAACAATTTTCCTCCTATTTTAAATTCTATTCCAATAAACAGTGAAAAGCATCTGAATCAAATATTGAATATCTATTTCGATTTAGAAGATGTAATTAATAAAAATTTAAGTAGATTAAGAGGAAGAATACCTCATAGTATTAGAGGAGAAAATGCACTATCAATAAATAATGTTTATCTGGATATTCTATTATTTTTAGGCAAAAGTTATGGTTTAACTCAAAATATGTCTTTAAATTATCTTTTTGACTCTAATATACTAAATTTAAATAATGTCAAAAGTTTTAAAGAACACTTACAAAATATGGCGAGACTAGCTTGTGTTTTAAATAGACAAAAACAGTATTTTAATTTATTTTCAAATTATTCTCAAAAGGAAGATAAAGAGTTTTATAAAATAGAAGCCTATTTATGGGGATATGCAAGAATTTTACTATGGTATCTTAACTTTGAAGAAGCCAATAAATGGTTAAATTATAAACAACATTTTTCTGATATTATCCACTATTGTTTAACTCTAAATTATGAAGAAAATAGAAATAAAGGTTATTTTCAAAACGCTTTAATTTGTTTAGTTTATCTATTAACATTTCGAGAGATTAATTATGATTTTGTGCTAGAAAATAGCCATCATTATGAGTTGGCAAAGCAACTGGTAAATAAACTAGAAAATTATCAAATTAGATCTAAATTGGTTAATCATGAAAATGATGGCAGTTTAAATGAGTTATTTGCCCGATTATTAGATGGTAATGCAACTGGTGATGATATTCCTAAACCTGGGGTTGATTGAAGAAATAGATATTTTCTACACATTCAAAAATCAAATAAATTACCGAAGATAAAAATTTAGGTTTTTAATAACCATTCATAAATAATACTAAATCGGATTAGTTAACCGAATCTAAACATTATTGATCGATCGCCCTTAAAACATCCTAGCCAACAAAAATCCCCAGACAGCTTAAAAAGTATGCCTGAGGAATAAAAAACTATCAAATCCAGAACTAGATTAAATTTGAGGCTCTAAACGAGCATAGAAAGAACCACGAATTTTAACTTCTTCAGGATCTTCAGCACCTAAATCAGTAGAGGAAGGCTGTTCACTTTCAAAAATTCCAGCAATTTCCCCAGTCTCAGCATCAACCTTGGTAATCTGTAAAGACATTTCACCTTTCATAATCTCAGCTTTCTTGATATTATTACGGGCATATTCAGATTTATCAGCGCCAGCAGGAAGAGCCACAGCATTATCGTAACCAATGGTTAAACCACGTCCTTTTGGATCGATGAAAGAAGCCCCACGATAGGAAGGCACTTTAAAATCACCTTTAAAATCAGTAGAACTGTTAACAGAAGTAAAACCTGGTTCTGTTTGAGCAGTTAATTGTTTAATGGTAAAGAAAAAAGGAACTTGATCTCCACCAGGTAATAAAAGAGTGATGATTTGGAAATCGATGCCATCAAACTCTTTGAAAGTTAAAACTCCTTCCTCATCAGCAACAATACTTCCTCTGATTTGTTCCAAACTGGTGGTATCTCTGGTTAATACTTTGGCTTGGATATATTCCGCCTCTTTTCTTTTATTAACAGGCTCTTCTTTAACAAAATATTCTTCAGGCTCTAAACACATATCAACCACTGCAAGGGGCTGATCAGGGCTAATATCAATAGAACCACGGGTAAATTCATTAATTTGAGGACATTTATTAGCTAGTCCAGTATTAACAATTTCATCATAGGTGATTGTGTTGGGATCGTATGCTTTTGCTTGTCCATCACTACAAGCGCCTAAAAACCCTAAGCATACAATCAAGAAAGCTACTAATAGGTTACGAAACCTCATGATTTGACCTCTCTTTCGATTTTTTCTAAATTTTTAATTTTAAATCTCGTATTTTACTTATGTTTGCTATTTTTTTCGATTGGCGTGGGAAAAAAACTAGCTTGTCTAAGTTTCATTAGATTTATCGTAATATACTTTACCAAATTAAGAGTCGTTATAGGAAACTTAAAATTTTGTAATAATAAGGAATAGGTAACGGGGAACGGGGAACAGGCAATAGTGATAATATTTTGGTGTCTAAATTTTTAACGTCATATTCCCTATGATTTTGATATTTAAAATTTCCCTAACACCTATCACCTAATAATTATCTTCCCATACCAACATAACGATAACCTAATTCCTCGATCGCCCTTTTATCAAGAAAATTACGCCCGTCAATAATCAAAGGTTGTTTCATTACCTTAGCCATCTTTTCAAAATCAAGATCCAAAAACTCTTGCCAATCGGTGACTAAAACAAGGGCATCACAACCATCAGCCAACATAGAAGCATCACTTTCAATAATGACCCCCGATAAACCATGACTAATACCCGTTTGAGAAACAATGGGATCATAGGCTTTTACCTTAGCCCCAAGGCGATTTAACTCCTCAATGATATTTAGGGCGGGAGCATCTCTCATGTCATCGGTATCAGGCTTAAAAGTTAAACCCAGCAAACCAACAACCTTCCCCTTCAAGATTTTTAACTCCTGTTGCAACTTCTCGATCGCCATTACCCGTTGCTTTTTATTGACATTAACCACCGCATTAAGTAATTCTGTACTATAACCATAATCTTCCGCCGTATGAATCAGGGCAGACACATCCTTAGGAAAACAAGAACCACCCCAACCAATTCCCGCCTGAAGGAATTTATCACCGATACGGGAATCTAAACCAATACCCTTAGCCACCTGAGTAACATCAGCACCCACACGATCGCACACATTGGCCACCTCATTAATAAAACTAATCTTAGTCGCTAAGAAAGCATTCGCCGCATACTTAATCATCTCCGCCGAACTCAAATCCGTTACCACAATAGGCACAGGGGGCAAAGATTTATTCTCCGAAAAATCACGGTTAACCAACGGTTGATATAACTCACTCATCATGGCGATCGCCCGATCACTAGAACCACCCAATACGATGCGATCGGGATTAAAAGTATCATACACCGCACTACCCTCACGCAAAAACTCAGGATTACTCACCACATCAAAACAGGCTTCCACCTCCTCAGTCATGGTAAAACCCTCCCCCTGAGTTACCCCCAACCTTTCCTTAAGTCCATCTAAGACAATCATTCGCACCCAATCCCCCGAACCAATCGGCACCGTAGATTTATTAACAATTACCTTATAACCACCCCTTAAATTAGCCCCAATGCCCTTAGCCACAGCCTCCACATAACGAGTATCACTTTCCCCCGTGGGTAAGGGCGGAGTACCCACCGCAATAAATAAAATCTCCCCATGGTTTACCCCTGCCCCCAAATCCGTAGAAAAAGAAAGCCTACCCGACTCCATGGAAGAGCGCATCAAATCCGACAACCCAGGCTCATAAATAGGAGATTGCCCCTGTTTCATTAAATTAACTTTATTCTCGTTATTGTCTATACAGATGACATCATGACCAATATGGGCTAAACATACCCCCGTAACCAAACCAACATAACCTGTACCAATAACACAAACTTTCATAATAAATTTATCTTTTCCAAAGGTTTTATATAATCGAAGTTAATACAAAAAAGCAGAAAATACCACCAAAAAATTAATAATGGATAATCAAAAACCATATTTCTCAGACTTTCAATTATCCACCATTCCTTATCTCTTAATTTCCCTCTCCCTTAATTCTTTGCCGAAAATCCTCAATGGTTAACTTTAACCCTTCCCTTAAAGGAATAGTTGGTTGCCAATTAAGATATTGTTTCGCCTTAGTAATATCAGGTTGACGCTGGAGAGGATCATCTTCAGGTAAAGGTTTATAAACCAATTCACTATCGGGTTTAACCATTTCTTGTATGGTTTTTGCCAATTCTAAAATAGTATATTCCCCCGGATTACCTAAGTTTACCGGCCCAATATAATCTCCCTCCATCAGCGCCATTAACCCCGCCACCAAATCAGACACATAACAAAAACTACGGGTTTGGCTACCATCACCATACACCGTCAAAGGAATACCCCGAATTGCCTGAGCCACAAAATTACTAACTACCCTACCATCTTTTTCTAACATTCTTGGCCCATAGGTGTTGAAAATACGAGCCACCCGAATATCAACCTTATGTTCCCGGTAATAATCAAAAGCTAAGGTTTCAGCTACCCTCTTTCCTTCATCGTAACAAGAACGAGGCCCAATACAATTGACATTGCCCCGATATTCTTCGGTTTGGGGATGTACGGTAGGATCTCCATACACTTCCGAGGTAGAAGCTAGTAAAAATCTTGCCTTAACCCTCTTAGCTAAACCTAACATATTCAATGTTCCCATCACATTGGTTTTTATGGTTTTGACAGGATTAAATTGATAGTGAACGGGAGAAGCTGGACAAGCGAGATGGTAAATTTGATCTACTTCTAGGCGGATAGGTTCGGTGATGTCATGGCGAATTAACTCGAAGTTATGATGGTCTAACCAATGATCTACGTTGGTTTTTTCCCCTGTGTAGAAGTTATCTAAGCATAAAACCTCATGACCTTGACTCATCAAACAGTCGATAAGGTGAGAGCCGATAAATCCCGCACCCCCTGTAACTAGAATTTTCATTATAATTATTTATAATAAGTTCAATTTGTTATATAATTTTACCCGTTGTGTTGATGTTTGCAAATTTTTATTTATAGTTTCTTTTTGTGTTCGTTTTATATTAATTAAATTGCAATTATATTTTATGAATTGGGATATTTTGAGTTTGACTTTTATTACGGTTTTTGTGGCTGAGATAGGTGATAAGAGTCAGTTAGCGGCGATCGCCCTTAGTGGTAGTTCAAAATCACCCCAAGCAGTTTTTTTAGGCTCCATTGCCGCCCTCATTCTCGCTAGTTTTTTAGGGGTAATCGTGGGAGTAGGAATCGGCGAATTTTTACCCGTTAAATTATTAAAAAGTTTAGCGGCCATCGGCTTTATCTTCCTCGCCCTAAGTAACCTCTGGCAAGACTAAAATTATAACCATTCAATCATGTTTAGCTATAATGACCATATATTTTAGCTATTCATAGTCTTTATTATCATGTCTAACCCAGAAACAAAACGCAGCGAACTAATTGATCGCTTAATTATTAACTATAAAACCACCGAAAATATCGGCAAACTAGAAAATATCGTCCTAGAATTAGAAACCCATCAAGTAAAAGGAATCATCTCAAAAGCAGGTTTATTAGGCAGAGAAAAACACGGTTTTTTATGGCAACAAATAGAAAGCATCGGCAAAGATAGCATTATCGTTCACTACGATCAAGAAATCGAAATTCAACTGGATGAATGGGGCGCCTTTCTCATCGGTGCCGAATTATGGTCAAACTCAGGAGACAAAGCAGGTAACATCATTGACTATACCCTTTCCACCGACACAGGAAAAGTCATTAACTATTTATTCAGCTCCAGTGGTTGGCAAGGTATCAAAAAAGGAGTCTATGCCCTAGCCCCCGACGATGTCATTGCCATTACCAACAAACGTATTATTGCCGACAATCAAGCCATAGAAAACGCCCCTCAATACAGTAAAGGACTAGGAGAAACCTTAGGCAAAGTTAAAGACTTTATTCAAGATGATTACGAAAAAACTTTAGCCGATTTAAAACTAAAAAATAAAGAAGAAAATTCTGACAAAAAAGAAGAATCTACCCCCATTACCATAGATAAAGAAACAGTTTAACAATGTAGCTCACTTAACTAATAATGGTAATTCTTTAGTATTTTTTTGTCTCCCCATCACCCCTACTC